>JAZFYA010000071.1:0-2174 GCA_036443315.1 Pseudomonadales bacterium | reverse complement strand
GCTGCGACTTCAAATGTTGCATAGAACAAAAACCGGTACCGAAATTATCCACCACAATATGGGCACCCAAGTCCTTTAACCGCCCCAGCGTCTCTTCAATCAACAAACTATTATCCATTAACAGCCCCTCGGTAATTTCCAGATACAGGTAATCAGGAGGGAGACCGCTCTCTTTGATTGACCTAGAGACCTGATCCACAACTTCACCATGCAAAAATTGTCTGGAGGAGAGGTTAACACTCAACCAACATTTATCGCTCACCGCATGCTGACTACGCCACTGTTGAAACTGCCTGCATGCCGTTTCTAATACCCAAGCGCCTACTGATTGAATCAGATTGGTTTCTTCCAACATTGGCATAAATTGACTGGGTACTTTAATACCAGCCACTGGATCATTCCAGCGCAATAGGGCTTCGAAACCCGCTACTGTATGATTATCGTTGTGAAAAACAGGGTGATAAAAAAGACAGAATTCATTGTTCTCCAGAGCCGTTGACAGGCCTTTCTTAAGATAAACCCGCTGCTCAGCTTCCTTTTCCATTGCCTCATCATAAAAGTGAAACCGCTGGCCACCTTGTTGCTTAGCATAGTACATAGCGATATCTGCCCGATCCATGAGGGTTGCAATATTCGGTATATCCTTACCGCCATTCAAGGTAGCAATACCAATACTACAAGAGGCGGATAGGGTTTCACCGCTAGCTAATGTGATCGGGGTCTCCAGAGAAGCCAGAATCTTTTCCGCTACAGCTAATGGCTCCGTGATACCTGCCGTCTGCCCTTCTACAATAACGGTAAATTCATCACCGCCAAGCCGCGCCAGAAAATCCGAAGAACGCACCGCTCCCTGAAAACGTTCGGCAACGGCCTGTAGATAAGAGTCTCCAATACTGTGACCACGGGTATCATTGATCGCTTTGAACTGATCGAGGTCTATTAACATTAGTGATACGCTGGTCTTTCTTCTTGATGCGCGAGCTGTGGACATTGATAAATGTTCGGTAAACTGGGCGCGATTGGGCAATTTTGTCAATTCATCGTAGTGTGCCAACTGAATTAACCGTTGCGCACTACGATGGCGCTCAATAGCATTAAAAAATACTTTGCAAAACAAATCCTCGGTGAAACACCCCCTAATCAGATAATCCTGCGCACCAGCTTGCACTGAACGAAAGGCAGAAGCTTCATTGTCAGTATTAGATAGAACGATCAGGGGCTGGTGAGGCGCATGGCGGCGCAAGAACTTGATGGATTTGAAATCGCTGGACTCAGAGCTCGCCAGCTCCAACAGGATGGCATCGATACAGTTCTGATCCAAGATAGTCTGGGCCTCCTCCAAACCATAGACCGTCAGCAAGGTAATATTGTCAGGGCAGAAATTTTGCAGGGCCTCATCCGCCACACCAGGTTCCGGTAGCTGTTCCTGGATAAACAAAATACGGAGATCACAATTAAACAGCTGATTCCTATTCATAGTGCATCCTTAAAACTTCCATGAAATACCACGTCCTTAATTTACACAACTCAACTGAGCACCCCATAACTGCTGCAAGTGATCACTATATAACTTTGCTTTCTTTAAGCAGACTTTGCTCTACCTTAAATCAATATATACTGTGCTGACATTGACGACAGATTTGTTTCTTATATAAAAAATATCTGATACTCGGATAGGTAATATGCTTGGCGTTTACTTGCCTGGAAGCATGATATGGTGGGTCGGTTGCTAGGTTATAGCAGATAAAATTTTGCTTGACTCTGCAGAAATAAACACAAAGTCGAATTGAAAAATTACCATCATCGGTATTAACCAAAACAGTAAAACCTTGCAGGTTAATACCTGCGCAGCCCCACTCTTCGACATTATATTTTCCAGTCACTTACAGGATGGAGGTTCGACATGGGAACCCTTCAAAAACTGATGGATCACAAGCCCCTATGATCCATACCCATGTTGGCACGGTTAACACCGTCACAACAAAACCTGTACAATCCTTACAGCAGCACAGCATCCATACATCCACGGCATACCATTTACCCTGAATATACCCAAAGCGTTTGAAATTTAGGTGTTATAGGCCGCTCCTGCACATCCATGCGCCTGCGGCATTAGTGCATCCATGCACGTCACACCCCCTTTTTGCCCATGGCTGCGTTGTTTGAACTTGACA
>JAZFYA010000070.1:0-25978 GCA_036443315.1 Pseudomonadales bacterium | reverse complement strand
GCAGTGGGTAATCTAGTCGGCAAGCAGTTTGCCAAGGATAGTAAGTTTCAACCCAAGTTACAGCTCGCTTACCATTGGACTAAGGATCTAATGCTTTATTCGACGTGGGCCAAAGGTTTTCGTTCGGGCTTTTTTAATACCGGACGTTCAACCCGAGCAGAGCAAACCGATAATGTTGAGATTGGCTTTAAACAAACTGCCCACGCTGGCAGAGTGCAAATCAATGGCGCCGTATTTTATACCGACTATTCCGATCAACAGCTTACCAGCGCAATAGCACAGGCGCCATTTCGGGTCACAACCAATATCCCGAAAAGTACTATTAAGGGTGCAGAGTTTGATATTACAGCCAAGGTCGGACAACGCTTGAAGATCAATGCTGCATTGGGTTATATCGATACAGAAATTAATGACATACATTTAAATACACCGGCTACGCCCGATTGGACCGCCAATGTTGGCATACTACACAGCCAAGCTATTGACAATGGCATCAATTGGATCAATCGTCTGGATTATATCTACCAGGGTGAAATGTATCTTCACTTAGAGGCGCCGCCACTCGCTAGCGAATATCGCCAACGTTTTTGGGTTGACGCTAAAGAATATCTCAATATACGCAGTAGTATCGAACTTAAAAATTGGCGATTCAGCGCATTTGTAAACAATGTTTTGCAGACTCAACAAGCAACAGATTTTACTGATTTTGGCGGGAAATTTGTCCGCTCATACAATAAACCGCGTGCTTGGGGTATTGCGGCTGAATATCGGTTTTAACATCTTCAACGGAAAAAAACTCGCGGTGTTGTGCGTTAAGTATTTTCCAATCCAGAAATGAGCCTGATTGTGTTCCAGGCTCACATGGCTCGATGCCGTCACCCAAACCGCAGCTGAAGCAGCCGATGGTCATCTATCGGGACGCATTGACTTTGGGTTATACCAGCGTTTATTCTGCATTTTCGTTATTCTAAAAAAAGCAGTTGAATCTAGGGCCTACCCCGCGACGCGCTTTTCTCGGAGTGTTTTGGGTACTGTGGACGCCTAAGGACTGGTCCCAAACCGCTGGGTAAATCACCCGCACATTAAGCCCCCTGTATAGCTGCTTAGCCTTGGCGTGGACATTGTAGCCTGGTCATTGCCAACGCATAAACGGTGGGGAGTGTCCTATGACTTTTTGGTTCGGCAAGAAAACAGCAGAGGGATATCAGCCATCCTGGTTGTATCGTTTACTGCTGCCAAAGGCCTCTGGCAATACCATCAATGGTGTCGGTGAAACTGAGCTGCGACGTCCCGGCATGGTTTATCACTTCGCCATGACAACCTGGCGGTTTCCACACTTTCTGGTCAATGTGATGTTTATCATCAGTTCTTCGTTTCCGCTCAGTTACCTGAGAACGGTCACAAAAACCATCAAGCTAGGAGGCTGTCCGAGAATAGGAGCCGTAGCGAGGGAAAGCAGAAATTAGTCAGTTTTTGCAATCGATTGAGGCGAATATTGGGTATATTTAACGAAATCGAGTGTGAAAAATGGCTGATTTCTGCTTTTCCGCAGTAGGCTCTTATTCTCGGACAGCCTCCTAGGCAAGCAACACCACCCGGTTAATCAATCACGCCCCGCAGCGCAAAAAAACGCCCACAGAATGGACGGCTGCGATTAAAGCCTTTGCCCTGAGCCATGGTGCGGATTTAGTAGGCATCACCCGAACGGATCCTCTATGGCTGTATGAAGGGCAACAAGCGCCGGGCAAGTGGTTGATCATGATGGGTTTTAAATGGATCAACGGCGCCTGAAAGCATTACCCAAGCTTGAAGGCGCCCAGGAAATAATGGATGTCTACCAAGTGGGTGCAACAACCGGTAATAAGCTGGTCAAGTGGTTGGCAGACCAGGGGCACAGCGCGACGGGGCGAAGTCTTATCCCCCATGATGTGAATATGATTCCGGCGGCAATAGAGGCTGGGCTGGGCGAGCTGGGCAAGCATGGCTCACTGATCAATCCCGAACTAGGCTCGGCTATTCGTTTAGGCTGTGTCGCCGTTGACCTACCGTTGCTGGAAGATAAACCGGTGAATTTCCTGCTCGATGATTTTTGTACGCACTGCCAAGTCTGTACCAAGGCTTGCCCCCCACAGGCAATGCATGCCGACAGGCAAATGGTCCGTGGTGTGGAGAAATGGTATATCGATTTCGATAAATGCTTGCCGTATTTTAACGACACCCGTGGCTGTGGTATTTGTCTTGCGGTTTGTCCTTTTAGTATTCCTGATCGAGCACCGATACTGGTCAATAGATTACAGCGGCGTCGTGATCGCAAGATGAAATCAACCCCCATTAATTGATACTTATGCCCAATGACGAATAACCTGTGAAAATGAAGGTAAACCCTTGGGCACGATGGATAGGCTGATTGCAGCTCATTCCGTTGTTTTAGGCGCGGTCCTGAGCACTAATGACAAAGCGTTTTATCCTGTGGAGCATCCTATAACGCTGGAGGATTGAGCAAAGCCGTAGAATCGATAGGATCAGGTTTGAATGGTACTTACTTAAGGCTATAACTGAGGAGCTGAACCCGCTGTTCGCAATGCAAGGCCCACTATCGGTTGGAACCCCACGCCCTTAAGTGGGCCAAGCATTGCGGACAGCTACTCCGGTGGTACCTGGATACTGCACAGTCTAGCCACCCTCGGTAGTCTAACCCCTCACCAGGGCGTGGGGTTCCAACCAAGTGAGGGGTTAGACTACCGAGGGTGGCGGCGGGATACTACGGCCGCAAGCTGTTAACAGCGCTGCCCTTAAGTCAGTGCCATTCGGGTCAGGTTTAATTTGACCTCCTGCACCCATTTTACTGTCAAATTGAAGCTCTATTTTCAACGGCGCGCGGGTGTATATTTCTGCTTGGGGTGTGGCTAACCCTTTATAAGTTATTGATTATATTTGTTAAAAAGTAGATACTGGCGCGTTCTGGAATTAATATGCGGCTGAAAGATCCGCCGTTGAATACAACATTAGGAGCATAGAGAGCATCATATGAGTGACAATAAAATTCCGCCAGAGTTTTGGGAAAGAACCGACCAAATAATTACCCTCGCGAATGGGCAAGTGAACGATTCTACTATAGGAAAGGTAAGCTCTTCGTTGCTTTATGCAGCGGCAAGGTTTAATACTTTCAATGTGGCATCTTCAGCCGAAGGCGTGGCACAGATGAAAAATGACAAAGAAGATTCAATAAAATATTTCACTGATCAATATAAAAAGATGCTCACTGAGAATTTGAATGATTATATAGAAAACTATGAGGCGTATAATTCCGATGATTAGCACTTCGCCAAGAAACGCTCACAAATGTTAAAGGTTGTCGGACACCAGCCCACATTGACGCGGGTGCCACCCCTATAGCAATCTTCACAGGCAGCGATTTTGGCACCAAAGCCTATTGCCATGCGACCTACTCTGCACCCTTGTGCAGATAATCATTCAACCTGTCATAGAAAAAGCGCCTCGGTTATAGCCCTAAGTAAGTACCATTCTGATTAGACACAAATTGATTTGTTTTTCTTCTATACCCGTTATACCAATGATTAAACCAAGGCCAGCTGCTCACGCATAGCCGCAATCGCTTCGACATAATCCGGCTTGTTAAAAATTGCAGCGCCGGCGACAAAGGTATCAGCACCAGCCTCAGCGATGTCACGGATATTGTCAGCGGTAACACCACCATCAATTTCCAATCGAATATCAAAACCGCTGGCATCGATCAGCTGGCGCACTTCCCGCACTTTATCGAGGGTAGCTGGAATAAATGTTTGCCCACCAAAACCAGGATTGACTGACATCAGCAATATCATATCCAGTTTATCCATCACATACCTCAATGGCTCAACCCCTTGCGCCGGATTCAACACCAGCCCTGCCTTACAACCCGCATCGCGAATTATCGACAAAGACCGATCAACGTGAGTAGAGGCATCGGGGTGAAAGGTAATATAACTGGCCCCAGCCTTGGCGAAGTCGCCAATCAAGCTATCCACCGGGCTGACCATCAAATGCACATCAATGGGCGCACTAACACCATAATTTCGCAGCGCTTTACATACCTGTGGCCCAATAGTCAGGTTCGGCACATAGTGATTATCCATCACATCAAAATGAATGATATTAGCGCCGGCACTGAGAACAGTATCTACCTCTTCGCCGAGGCGGGCAAAATCTGCTGCTAAAATCGATGCTGCAATTAGATAGTCGCTCATATGAATTCCTGGATGGAGTCATTACAGATAAATGGGAAGTTGCCACTATTCTACTGAAAAGGTCGCAACAAATCAGTACACTCCAGGGTTCCTCTGATAATATACCCAAAGCGATTGAAATTTAGGTTTTACCCCCTGTGTCAGGATAGATGTCGTCCCTTATTTATCTATGGAAAGTTGTTCATGGCAGGGCGTTTGAACGCAGGAAACTGTCACTATTTCAAGTTCAAACTGTCAAATTCAAACTGTCAAGTTCAAACAATGCAGCCATGGGCAAAAAGGGGGTGTGACGTGCATGGATGCACTAATGCCGCAGGCGCATGGATGCGCAGGAGCGGCCTATAACACCTAAATTTCAAGCGCTTTGGGTATACGATACAAGCCAGGGTTTTATGCTGCACTTTCTAACTATTTTGTTTCAGTCGCTATTGACAACTGCCCTGCTCACTTCACTGGCGCTGGCACAGGACGATGCAACTACAACCGAGACGGCAGTAGCCACAGAAGCAGCAAAGCGGTTAGATAGCAATACGGACGACCAGGGAAAAGTCTGGCTGACAGTAGCGGGCCAGCGGGAACTGGCATTTTACCTTAGCGAAACCAGTGGCATTGCCCACGGCGGTGTACTGTTAATCCCTGATCTTGGCCACCACCCCAACACGACAGGCATAATTGATTCTCTGCGTCACCACCTTGCTAAACAACACTGGCATACACTGGCACTTGATACGGCAGATGCCACCGAAGAAAGAACCCTGCAGATGATTGCCGCTGGCATTTTATCCTTGAACCAGCACGGGGTATTCAATATCGCTATCCTTGGCGAAGGTGTTGGCGCGGCGCTTGCCCTTCACTACGTCGCAACATTACCAGCCATTGATAAAAACCAGGATGAATTTGAGCAAATTCGCGCATTAATCATGATCAACGCCCGGAACTCTATTCCCGGCAGCAGTAAAAACACACTGAAAAAGCTAACTACGATTAGACAACCTATCCTTGATGCATATATCAACAGTGATTATCTGCAACAGCAACAAGCCAAGATTCGCAAAACTGTAGTCGGAAGAAAAACGGGGGATTTTTATTATCAACAAATCCGTTTACCCAAAGTCAGCTATTATCAACAGGGCGAAGACAACCGCATTACCCAACGGATTCGCGGCTGGCTAGATAAAAATGTAGCGGGATTTATGGTCGATCGGAAGTAGCAAGGGACGACATTAGCGCAGCCGTAATTTGGCACCATCAACTCACCTATCGACACCTGCCGCTGAAAATCATTGCCGTCTCAATGCAGGTCCAGGCTGGATTCTAGAAGCCGCTTTAGGCAGGCATGTTGTGGTCAAGTATTCCTGAAACTTAAAGGAAGACATGGGCTTGGCATAATAATAGCCCTGATGTTGGTTGCAACCGACAGCGATGAGATAATTGGCCTGCTCCAGGGTTTCAACGCCCTCGGCGATTACTTTCAAGTTAAATGCTTTGCATACTTCAATAATAGCGCCAACTATCGTCGCACTTGCAACATCCTCCGGCAATTGATTGATAAAACTCTGATCAATCTTAACGATATCAATTGGCATTTGTGATAAATAGGCCAGCGATGAATATCCAGTTCCGAAATCATCCAGGGCTATCGACACACCCAACGCTCTCAACTCTTGCAGTGTTGAAATTACTTTTTCATTATTAAGGGCTGATACGCTTTCAGTAATCTCAAAATAAATTTCGCCAGGGCATATATCATTGGCAGTGAAAATATCTTTAACATGCTCGACAAAATCATCCCGGGCAAACTGAATTGCACTAACATTGACGCTTAAAGGAATATGAAAACAGGGGTTTCCATCAAGCCGCCATTTTCTTACTAACTCACAGCACTTGCTCAAAACTTTATAACCAATTTCAACAACCAACCCAGATCGCTCCATCACCTCAATAAACTGGTTAGGATAAATTAAATCACCGTTACTTTGCTCAATTCTTAACAGGGCCTCACCACCTATCACCAACCCCACGGCATCAAATTGCGGTTGAATATGAATACGAAACCTATCGTTCTCGATGGCTTCACGCAGCATGATCAGAGTACTAAAGTTTTGATTGACTTTCTCCTCTATCGCCTCATCAAAGATTGACATATTTCCTTTGCCGTTATCTTTGGCAACATAGAGTGCCGAATCAGCCCTGCGAATAATATTTTCGACATCTGTACCATGCTTGGGAATAAAGGCCACACCAATACTACAGGAAATGCACATGTTTACCCCATCGACATAGATATCTTTCGACATCAACTTCATTATCCTGTCAACCAATAACGACAATCTAACCAATGCTTCGCTCTCATTATTTGCAATCTCAGGCACCAATAGAATAAACTCATCACTGCCAAAACGAAACAACAGCTCACCACTTCGCATTGCATTTTTCAGACCATCTGCGACAGCAACAATAACCTTATCACCCATGCTGTGCCCAAGAGCATCATTGATTAACTTAAAATCATCAATATCCAGAAACAATAACGCACCTACAACGCTCTTGCGCTCACAGGTTTTTGACACAATAGAAACTTTTTCTTCAAGGTGATTGCGGTTTGAAAGACCGGTTAAAATGTCGTACTTGGACAAGTATTCAGTTCTATCCTTAGAAGCAACAAGCTCAGTGACATCATGCATAGTTATAATCGCACCACTACTCCTAGAAAAACTAGAAAGAGGTGAAGCCACTACGGACCACACCCCAACCTCTCGATTGACCTTTGAACGAAAAATGAGTTTTTCTTTTACTGTTTTACATGTTGCAAGCGCGCGAGCCAAAGGGGTTTCATTTTCCCCTAAAATAACATCGTCCTCGGAGTAAATATCCAAAAAACTCATCAAGCCAACGGCATCAGTTTCTACATGGCCACTAAAACGAGCCGCTAATAATTTAAATGCATAATTAAAATGTGAAAATTGGCCTAGATTATCACAGACGATAATAGGGTCAGGCACTGCATCGATGATAGACTGAATATAACGTGCATCCTCTCCGACACTCTCAAGGGTACGCAGAGCATTTTTATGACTTCTAAATAACTCTACAAAAGCTCTTACTTTGTTGATGAGTAAATCCGTATTGATGGGCTTGATAAGATAATCAATCACCCCGCTTTCTGCACTTTCTTTAAGCCGCAATCCTTCTTTATCAAGCCCTGTGACCAAGATTATTGGGATATTACTATTGATTTCCTGATGGATTTTTTTCGCACAGGTAACGCCATCCATATTTGGCATCACAACATCAAGAATAATAACGGCGAATTCATGTCGCATTGCTTTTGTATAAGCTTGCACGCCATCCTCAGCAAGTTCAATCGTTACGTCCATATCACTGAGAACATCGTTAATTAAACTACGACATGACAGACTGTCATCTGCTATTAACACCTTAGCTTCCATAACTGTTCCTTGTGCTTCTTTTACCTACAATTTTTGCAAGAGTAAACTCTCCAATAATATGCACCAAACATGGCACCAAATTAGAAGGAATTTAGCAGGATAGGTAAATACTTGAAAAATATCGCTTACGCCTCGTTAACCTCATAAAAGCCTAGTACCCTGGCACACATTATATAAAGAAAAGATTCCTCTAATGGTGCGAATCTTTAAACCAACCCGATCTAATTACAATCATAACGGGATGCATTAAATGGCGCCTCCATATAATGGTTTACTATAAAGCACAGTAACTTTAGAGAGCCTCTGAATAAGCTGGGATTGTCATCCTGAGCGCAAGCGAAGAATCTCATCACTTATTGTTGCAGCATATATTTCTACTATTGAGAGTCTTCGCTTGCGCTCGATGACACTTATTCGGAGGCACTTTAGATTCATTAGTTGTTATTTTGAATAGGCTGTGATGCCGTTCAGATTTGAATCTGCGTCCCCTTATCGCGAAGTAGAGAAAAAAGCACAACTAGAAACATGTCACCTTAATAATCGATGGGCCGATTTACGTTTTTTCTAGCCTTTTCTCACCCCTCACCTCCTAGTATCTGCTGCTCTAACGCTTCCAAGCGCTCCGGCGTACCCACGTCGGTCCAAGCACCGTTATAAAACTGGCCGGAAACTTTATTCTCGCCCATCGCATCAATCAGTGGCTGTCGCAATGGAAAGGGCCCGCGGGGACAAAAGTCAAACAATTTCGGGTGTAATACACTGACGCCAGAATAAGTCAGCCCCACCCCTTTATCACTATCCCTATCCGCCAATAGACGACCGTTTTCCATCAAGGCAAAATCTCCTTGCGGATTATGCTCAGGGTTAGCGACCATCACCAAATGAGCAAGATTGATTTCCACATCGACAAGATGCTGAAAAGAAAAATCTGTCCACACGTCGCCGTTGGTTAAAATAAACGGCGTATCTCCCAATAAAGGTAAAGCGTTAGCGATGCCTGCACCGGTATTTAAGGGCTTGTCTTCAGCTGAATATTGAATATAGGCACCATAACGGGAACCATCGCCCAGTGCCCTTTCAATTTGCTCACCAAAATAGGCGTGGTTAATGACAATTTCCTCTACACCCACAGCCACCAGCGCTTCGACATGGTAAACAATGAGCGGCTTACCGGCACAAAGCAGTAAGGGCTTTGGCTTATTATCCGTGAGTGGTCGCATTCTTTTGCCCAGACCGGCAGCTAAAATCATTGCTTTCATTATACGGTTACCTTTTCTTCCAATAATTTAATAACCTCTCTCAATGCCTGTAATTCTGGTCGCCTGGTCGCTACTATTTTTAAATAATCAAAAAAGCGAGGTACGTCCTCTAAGTATCGAGTCTTACCATCGCGGTGATAAAGACGGGAAAAAATGCCAATCACTTTTAAATATCGTTGCGTTCCCATAAAATCGCAATCACGCTGAAATTGTTCAAACGCATCCGGCACCGGTAGATTTACCGCCTGTGCCTGTTGCCAATACTGCTTTAACCACTGCTCAACGTTGGATTCCGGCCAACTAATAAATGCATCTTTAAATAGGCAAGCAGCGTCGTAGCTAACGGGGCCGTATACTGCATCCTGAAAATCCAGTACGCCTACACCAGCACCACGGGCAGCTATATCGCCCCCTTTTAAATCGACAGCCATTAAATTGCGAGGCATATAATCCCGGTGTACATACACTTTGTCTTGAGACAACACCTGCTCAATTAATTGATCGAACAATTGATCCAACAATACACGTAACGTTTTATTAATGCCCAAATCATCTCTGGCCGTTAAACCTCCATTGATAGTTAAACCCCCATTGATAGTTAAACCCAAGTGCCGCTGTAAATACCACTCGGGAAATAATTCCAGCTCACGCCTTAGCAGAACCTCATCATAGTTGGGCAGCACATCTGGCTGGCTGCTTTGCTGGAATTTAATTAACGCGTCGATGGCATCGGTAAATAAATCATCTGCCTGCTCCAGGCTAAAACCCGGCTCATTCATCACATCGAGATAGCTGTGCCTGCCGAGGTCAGAGAGCAGTAAAAAACCTCGCTGCAGATCTTCAGCAAGAATCTCTGGTACCGAAACACCGGCTTTCGCCAACATTCTAGCCACTTTAACAAAGGGCCGACAATCCTCGCTGGCGGGAGGCGCATCCATGGCGATAAGTGAACGACCATCCAATTGATAACGAAAGTAACGTCGAAAGCCTGCATCACTACCCGCGGAAACGCCACTAACCGCAACACCCAATTGACTCGCCAGCCATTGTTCCAATTGTTGCTGGCGAGAATCTGGGGGCGAACCCACTGAATCTAAAGACAAGGATATTTCTCCTTATGATAAAAGTGCTAACGCGGGCATTCCGGCGCAGAATGCTTTATTATCCACGTTCTTAAAAACAGGGGAAACCTTTATGGTTAACCTTGAAAAATTCTTCCAGGGCTTTTTCAAGGTATCGCGGCTATAAATATTATCGTAGAAGCATCGTTTTACTGGATTTTTACTGCGGCTTCACCTTGCCCTACGGGCTCGCCTGCTGGCAGTTGTCGCTACTACGCCCCAACTCAGCGCTCGTATCCACCCCCGCTGCATAAGAGAAAAAGGCGGAATGTAGCCTTTGCAGGAAATAAAACTGTCCCGATGTAATAAATAACACTGACTCGGAAATGACTCTCAGGTTCTGCTAAAGAAGCTTTTTCTAGGTTTAATAGCCGACCCAGGACTAAGACCCAAAAAATGACCACAATTGAAGACCACAGAGACCAGCCAACAAGCCCTATGGCCGCAACAAATCATTATTTAAAACCCCTGGCGGGCCGCTTGATCAGTGTCATCTTTGCCACAGCGCCCGCTATTGCCATTGCGGATACTGATCTCTACCCTCACCAGGAGTGGGTCTGCCAGGCAGGTAGCAACGGGGCATGGCAATGTCAGGACAAAGCAGCGACACCGGGAGCATATCCACAACCTGCTAAAGCCGCTATTAAAAAGCCGCATAGCCCCCGGACCAGTGAACACAAGGTTGCCAATAAACGATTATCCAACCGTCACGGCCAGTGGGATTGGATACCCAAAAACCAGTTGGACGACCCCTCGCTGTGTAAAACTGGGTGCGAAGGTGCCTATGTAGCTCCGGAGCCAGATTGGCAGGATGCTAATCTGACCCCGGATATTGCGCCACTACGAGCCAATGCTGCCAGCACCAGTATCGAAGGGGACGTAGTGACCCTATCCGGAGATGTGATACTAAGTCAAGGCAACCGCCGACTAAAAGCCGACAGCGCTTCGCTGGACCGCAGTAGTCATGAATTAAAGATTGAAGGCAATATTGAAGTCCGTGAACCTGGCGTACTGATTCACGCTAGCAAAGGCCAAATAAATACCGAAACAAATCTTGGTCATTTTGAAGCCGCCAGTTTTTTACAGCACGATAACAGTATCCGCGGCAAAGCCGAACGCATCCAGCGCAACAGCTCTAACACGTTGGATATGGAAAGAGGCTACATTACCCAGTGCACCCCTGACGACGAAGTCTGGGTGATCCATGCCAGTGAAATCCACCTCGATAATAATGAAGGCTGGGGGTCAGCCCAACATGCTCGCCTCACTATCAAGGATGTACCGGTTTTTTACACCCCTTATATGACCTTCCCAATCGATGAGCGACGCAAGACTGGTTTTCTCTGGCCGACTCTGGGCAGCAGTGACGATAACGGCTTTGAAATTACCACTCCCTATTACCTGAACCTGGCCCCTAATTACGATGCCACCCTTGCCCCGCATTATATTTCCGACCGCGGCACCATGACGACACTTGAACTGCGACAACTGGGCAGTCTGGGTGAATGGATGCTGAGCGGAGCGCTTCTGGAGGATGACACATTCACTGACAATCCACCCCTTGACGACCCAGATACAGCACAGGACGAAAGCGATGGTTTTCCGCCCAGGGAAAAACGCTGGGTTGCTAGTGTCATTCAATCGGGCAATTTCTTCGGTATTTCTACCAGTATTGATTACACCAAGGTTGGAGATAACGAATACTTTGAAGACCTTGCCTCTAACAACCTAGAGGTCAAGCGCAGCACCCATCTCAATCAGCAACTAACACTAGGTTTTAGCAATGAAAACTGGCAGACAGAACTAACGGCGCAGGATCACCAGACCATCGACGAGGAACTCAGTGATCAGTATCAATTGATGCCGCGGTTTTCAGTGGAGCGTAATGCAACCGGCGCAAATTTCGACATCGAATGGCTGTTTGAAGCGGAGTTTACCGATTTCCAGCACGACGAGTCTATCAACAACGGTGGCAACTTTATCACCGGCCAGCGCACCTTTGCTGAAGCCGGGCTTAGTTTTCCCATGCGCAGTCCGGCAGGATTTATTATTCCCACGGCCAAAGTACGCAGCGTCAGTTACGATCTGGAAGAATTTAAGCTCGGCGATGATGACAGTCCTTCCGCAACCACTCCGCTGGCCACGCTGGATATGGGGCTGATATTTGAACGCGACATCCATTTTTCTAGCAATCGTTATGTCCAGACCCTGGAACCCCGCCTCTACTACTTCTACAGCGATTTCGAACAGCAGACCAACCCGAACTTCGATACTAGCGAATTAACCTTTAGCTACAGCCAGTTGTTCCGGGATACCCGCTTCTCCGGCCACGACAGGCTGGATGACGCCAACCAAATATCTGCTGGTATCAGCAGCCGTTTTATTGACGACGGCGATGGTCGTGAAGTATTGAGTCTCAGTCTGGGCCAGATCTTTTATTTTGAAGACTCCCGGGTATATGTAACCGATACCCTGGTGAACCCGGATGGCTCCACACCCGGCCGATCCAACTCCCATATAGCCAGTGAAATTCACTACCAACCCACCGACAAAATATGGCTAAGCAATGATCTACTGTGGGATTCCCGCCGGGACAAACTGCTAGAAGGCGGCGTTGATTTTCACTACCAAACTGACGCACAGAGCCTTTATAATATCGGCTACCGTTTCCGCCGGAACGGGAGCAGCAACTTTCGCCGGGACGGGGACGGCAAGCTTGTCAGTGACATCCAGGATCTGTCACAGGCAAACGCCTCCCTGGTACTTCCCATTGGCAAGCGCTGGAGCCTTTATGCCCACTACCTCTACGATGTAGAAGAACACCGCGCACTGGATGATATCACCGGCATTCAATACGAAGACTGCTGCTGGATAGTCCGCTTACTTTACCAGCAGGGACTCGACAAGGATATTATCCTCGATAAGGACATTGTGGACGTGCTAACAGGCAACATTGTGACCAAACGCAAGCTCGTGACCGAACGCGATTATGCCTTTATATTGGAGTTTCAACTGAAAGGGTTGGGCAGCCTTGGCAATAAAGTCAGGGGAATTTTAGAGAAAAATATTTTGGGGTACGAAGATCTTGAGTAAGTATCAACGCTTTATAACCCTGTCCATTACAGGCAAATCCATTAAACAGCTAGCTGCCACATTCTTGCTGATCGTGAGTGCACCGCTAAACCTGGCTAGCACCGAACCACTGGACCAGATCATCGCCATTGTCGACGATGACGTAGTGCTAACCAGCGAACTGCAGGAGCGTGTCCAGCAGATACTGATCAATATCGACAAAACTGGCAAAGAAGCGCCACCCAAGGCGGAGGTCCAGCAGAAAGTCCTGGATCAGCTAATTCTGGAAAATATTCAGCGGCAACTGGCAAACCGCGCCGGGGTGCGGGTCAGTGATGCACAGCTCAATGACGCCATGCAACGTATCGCCCAGCAAAACCACATGACCCTGGTTCAGTTTAAAGAGGCGCTGGAGCAAGACGGGCTTTCCTACACGTCAACCCGTGAACAAATCCGCCAGGACATACTATTGCAGCGAGTGCAGCAGGGGAATGTTAACCGGCGCCTACAAATTACCGACCAGGAAATTACTAATTTTCTTGCTTCAGAAGAAGGCCAGTCAATAACGGCACCTGAATACCGGATGCTGCACACCTTGATTTCAGTACCCAGCGGTGCCAAACCAGCCGTGAAGGCAAAAGCAGGCAAACATGCCAATGCGCTATACCAGCGCATTAACCAGGGCGAAAGCTACGAGCACGTCATTAATACCGATAAGGTCTATCAACTAAGCAGCACCGACTTGGGCTGGCGCAAAGCGATTAATCTGCCAACGTTAATTGCCAACCTAGTCAGCACTCTCAACAAAGGGGAAACTGCAAAGCCCATTCAAAGCCCCAGCGGTTTCCACTTGGTAAAAATGCTGGACCACCGCGGTGAGGCCGAAGTTATCCTACAAACCAAAGCCCGGCATATTCTATTAAAAGCCTCGGCCATCCGGGACGAAGCGGCAACTGAAGCGGAAATCAAATCCCTACGGCAACGCATTCTCGACGGGGAAGATTTTATTGAACTGGCTCGCGAGCACTCAGAAGATATTGGCTCAGCATTAGAGGGTGGTGCTCTTGGCTGGACCAATCCTGACCAACTTGTCGCGGCCTTCCAGGACGTCATGGACAATACCAACATTGATGCCATTAGCCCAGCTTTCCGCAGCCAATACGGTTGGCACATCCTGCAAGTTCAGGACCGCCGGCAAAAAGATGTCACCGACGATATTCGTCGTAGTATGGCCCGAAGCTTTATTCATCAGCGCAAATACGACGACGAACTGCAAACCTGGCTGCAAAAAATTCGCGACGAAGCCTATGTCGATTTTAAGTGAGACGCTATGACCCCGCTGCGGATTGCATTAACGCCCGGCGAACCTGCAGGCATTGGTCCAGACCTGGTCATCCAGCTGGCCCAAACTGAACAATCCGTTGAACTAGTGGCCATTGCGGACCCGACATTGCTGCAACATCGTGCGGCGCTGTTAGACCTGCCGCTAAAACTACGCACACTTAACAGCCAGGAAGTCCCAATGTCCACCGGTAAATCCGAATTGTGTGTACTACCGGTTGAGCTGGCAAAACCCTGCACAGCGGGAACCTTGAACATCGACAATGCCCACTATGTATTATCGACCCTTAGCACCGCTGCCAATGGCTGCCTAAACAACACCTTTGCCGCCATGGTAACGGCACCGGTGCACAAAGCCCTGATTAACGATGCAGGGATTGTTTTTAACGGCCATACCGAATTTTTAGCCCGACAAACCAACGCCGACCAGGTGGTCATGATGCTGGCAACGGAAGGCTTGCGAGTTGCATTAGTCACAACACACCTACCATTAGCAAAAGTGCCGGAGCACATCACCGCCAGCCATGTAGAAAAAATCACCCGTATTCTGCAACAGGACTTACAGCAATACTTTGGCCTGCCGTCACCGCGAATCACCGTATTAGGCTTAAACCCTCACGCCGGGGAAGGGGGCCATATAGGCCGAGAAGAAATCGATGAAATTATTCCCTGCCTAGAAAAACTTCGAGCCGAAGGCATGCGACTTACCGGGCCGCTACCTGCCGATACCGCTTTTACTGAAAAACATCTAGCTGCTTGTGATGTAGTACTGGCTATGTATCACGACCAGGGTTTGCCGGTGTTGAAATATAAAGGCTTTGGCAACGCAGTCAATATCACCTTGGGACTGCCCATTATTCGCAGCTCAGTGGATCACGGCACCGCACTGGATTTAGCGGGTACCGGTACGGCAGACTTGGGCAGCCTGCAAACAGCTTTGCAATACGCCATCACCATGGCCAAACATAAGCACGGCTGCTAACGTCAGGACTCGCCATGACAAAAACAACCGAACACCGTGCCCGCAAACGCTTTGGTCAAAATTTTCTTCACGATCAAGGTGTTATTCACCGTATCGCACGCTCGGTTCATGCCATTGCCGACGACCACATCGTTGAAATTGGCCCCGGCCAGGGGGCATTAACCGCCGATATTCTGATCAGTGGCTGCATGCTAGACGCAGTAGAACTGGATCGGGATTTAATCCCCATCCTGCAACGACGCTTTGTTGATGAACCACGCTTTCGGCTACAACAGGGAGATGCCCTCAATATTGATTTTTCTTTCTTGCAAACGGATAGCAAAAAACTGCGCATCGTAGGTAACCTACCCTACAATATTTCTACTCCACTTATTTTTCACCTGCTAAGCCAGCAACAACTGATTCAGGATATGCATTTTATGCTGCAGTTGGAGGTGGTCAATCGACTGGCGGCAAGCCCCGGTAATAAAACCTACGGTCGACTCAGTGTCATGACACAATATTACTGCTCAGTAACGTCACTGTTTGCAGTACCACCGGAGGCCTTTAGTCCCAAACCCAAGGTGCAGTCCGCTATAGTGCGCTTAATCCCGCATCAACATCTGCCACATCCTGCTGACAATGTTGATCACTTGCAATCTATCCTACGTATCGCCTTTAATCAGCGCCGCAAAACCCTGCGCAACTCGCTTAAAAGTGAAATCAGTAGCGAACAGCTTGAGGCGCTAGATATCAATCCCAGGGCAAGACCCGAGACCTTAACACTGCAACAGTTTGTAATGATTTCTAATAACATCACTACCAAACAACTCAACACCATACAATAAGGCTAACACTACATGGCTAATAACAGGGTTGCCGATATACCCATCAGTATTCATGTCGATAAGCAGTTTCTCGACAAACAATCATCGCCGGAAAACAATCGCTACGTTTTTGCTTACACCGTCACGATTAGCAATCACGGCGTTGAAGCTGTCAAACTGATCAGTCGCCACTGGCTGATCACTGATGGTAATAACACGATACAGGAAGTGAAAGGCGATGGAGTGGTAGGCGAGCAACCGCTGATTGCACCTGGAGCTTACTACCGCTATAGCAGTGGAGCCCTGCTGAAAACGGCTGTCGGCACCATGGAGGGTAGCTATCAAATGCGTAGCCATTCGGGTCTGGAATTTAATGCGCTGATTCCACTGTTTTCATTAATTCATCCCGACTCACTACACTAGGGACTACAAAAAATGACCCGCTATGCCGTTGGTGATCTTCAGGGCTGCCTGCAACCGCTGCAATGTTTACTGGAAGAAATAACGTTTAATCCCCGGCAAGACCAGCTATGGCTGGTCGGCGATCTTGTTAATCGCGGCCCAGCCTCACTGGCAACCCTGCGCTTTGTTAAGCAGTTGGGGGAGTGTACTCGCATTGTGCTAGGCAACCACGATTTGCATTTTCTTGCCGTGGCCTACGGTGTGATGCCTGCGGGAAAATCCGATACTTTCGATGAGATACTCGCGGCAGATGATTGCGACGAATTAATACAGTGGCTATTGCGGCAACCCCTGCTCTATAGCGATCCCTGTGGTGATTATCACATGGCACATGCAGGCATTCCTCCGATTTGGACGCTAACCCAAGCCACACAATATGCCCGGGAAGTAGAAACTGTTTTGGTTAGTGCTGATGCCAAGCAATTTTTTGAGCATATGTACGGCAATGAGCCCAACGGCTGGAGCGATAACCTTAGCGGTTATGAGCGGCTTCGGGTAATCACTAACTACTTTACACGCATGCGTTTTTGTAACGCCCATGGTGAACTAGATTTTGTACACAAGCTGATCAGCATTGATCGAGCTGGTTACGCACCTTGGTTTTCATTTTCGCAACGCAAGACCCGCAACCTAAACATTATCTTTGGCCACTGGGCTGCACTGGAAGGAAAAGTAAACGCCGAGAACATTTTTGCCCTTGATACGGGCTGTGTATGGGGACGCACCCTCACCCTGCTCAATCTTGACAGTAAAAAACTGCAGCACTGCCCTTGCGGACCTAATAACGTTAGCCCCCTGAACCAATAAACCTTTTAATTATATAAAAATTTTTGTTACTCCAATTTATAATAAAAAATTAATAATATTGGCATGAGCTATGCTTATGCATTGTAAAAAGTATTTTCCCAGCTTCCGATATATAAAAAACTTTAGATATATTTTTGCATACTAAACAACTCCTTAAGAAAAGATACCCAGAAAGCAAAGGGACACAAAGCGACTTCCACAAATACAAGCATTATCCTTCACAAATAATAAAACAAAAACCTCTCCCACGGTCTATCCATATGGGGCTATGATTAAGATAAGAAATTATTTTTGCGCTTACCTATTTAGCTATAAAGACTAAAGGGTTACTTTATAGGTGTTTATTGCCAGATAAGGCGTTTATTTTTTCAGCTGAGAAAAGTATTCCAATTGACTCACAGTGAGGAGTAAGGTGACCACCATGGGGATATTTAACCACGTCCAAAACCGCTTTGAATCCACCCGGCAAGAAGAGCTAACACTGCAGGAATACCTTGACCTGTGCAAAACCAACCCTTCTACCTATGCCGATGCTGCCGAGCGATTACTAAAAGCCATTGGCGAACCCGAAATGATCGACACGGCTACCGACCCACGCTTGAGCCGTATTTTTTCCAATAAGATCATCAAACGCTATAAAGTCTTCGACGAATTTTATGGGATGGAACAGGCCATTGAGAATATCGTGTCCTATTTCCGTCATGCTGCGCAGGGGCTGGAAGAGAAAAAACAAATACTCTATTTATTAGGGCCTGTGGGTGGCGGAAAATCGTCTCTAGCAGAAAAACTTAAGGCGCTAATGGAAAAAGAACCCATTTATTGCCTGAAAGACTCCCCGGTTTTTGAGTCACCCTTAGGCTTATTTGACCCTGAAGAAGACGCTCATATTCTGCAAGAAGATTATGGTATACCTGAGCGTTATATTAAAACAATCATGTCTCCCTGGGCAGTCAAACGCCTGCATGAATTTAACGGTGATATCAGCCAATTTACAGTAGTGAAGCTATACCCTTCTCGCATGGATCAAATCTGCATTACTAAAACAGAGCCCGGCGATGAGAACAACCAGGACATCTCCTCATTGGTAGGCAAAGTCGACATTCGCCAGCTTGAAGAATTCCCACAAAACGACCCTGATGCCTATAGCTTTTCCGGTGGGTTATGCCGCTCCAACCAGGGCATTATGGAATTCGTGGAAATGTTTAAAGCACCGATTAAAGTGCTGCACCCACTGCTTACCGCGACACAGGAAGGCAACTACAACAGTACCGAAGGTTTAAGTTCAATTCCTTTCGAAGGTATTATTCTCGCCCACTCTAATGAGTCGGAATGGCAGTCTTTTAAAAACAACAAAAACAACGAAGCCTTTATCGATCGTGTGTATATTGTCAAAGTGCCTTACTGCCTGCGGGTTTCCGAAGAAGTAGAAATATATGAAAAACTTCTGCAACACAGCGCCCTTGCCAATGCCCCCTGCGCACCGGACACATTAATAATGCTGGGGCAGTTTACCGTGCTGTCCCGTCTGCTAGATCCAGAAAACTCAAATGTCTATTCTAAAATGCGGGTCTACGATGGTGAGAGTCTAAAAGACACCGACCCCAAGGCCAAGAGCATTCAAGAATACAACGACAAGGCCGGCGTTAATGAAGGCATGAATGGCCTCTCCACTCGATTTTCTTTTAAGATTTTATCCAAGGTATTTAATTTTGACCCGACTGAAGTGGCCGCCAACCCAGTTCACCTGCTATATGTACTAGAGCAACAGATTGAACAAGAACAATTCCCTGCAGAAACTGCCGCTAACTATCTGAACTTTATCAAAGAACATCTGGCACCACGCTATGTAGAATTTATCGGCAAAGAAATCCAAACAGCCTATTTAGAATCCTATTCCGAGTATGGCCAGAATATTTTTGATCGCTACGTGATCTATGCCGATTTCTGGATTCAAGATCAGGAATATCGTGACCCAGAAACAGGTGAAATTCTCAACCGCCAGTCACTCAATGAAGAACTGGAGAAAATTGAAAAACCGGCCGGAATTTCTAATCCAAAAGACTTCCGCAATGAAATCGTTAACTTTGTTCTGCGTGCACGCGCTAATAACGATGGCAAAAACCCAACTTGGAACAGCTACGAAAAACTACGTACCGTTATTGAAAAGAAAATGTTTTCCAATACAGAGGACCTGCTACCGGTTATTTCCTTTAACGCCAAAGCTTCGACGGATGACCAGAAAAAACATACTGACTTTGTTACCCGCATGGTAGAGCGAGGTTATACCGACAAACAGGTCAGGCTGTTATCTGAGTGGTACTTGAGGGTGCGTAAATCACAGTAAAACTGCATGTTAAATCCAGGCATTAAAACCGAGGTTTTAATGCCTGGATTTTAAGAACTACCTGTTAAGTTTTAAGTGTTAAGGAGTGAGCTCTTGAGCTACCTGATCGATCGCCGCCTCAACGGAAAAAACAAAAGCGCTGTAAATCGCCAGCGTTTTTTGCGTCGCTATCGGAAACACATAAAAAAAGCCGTCTCCGATGCCGTCACCAAACGCTCCATTACCGATATTGAGAACGGCGAAAAGATCACCATTCCCAGTCAAGATATTCAGGAACCGGTTTTTGGTCACGGTCCAGGCGGAAAGCGAACGATCGTTCATCCTGGAAATAAAGAATTCGTTACAGGTGATAAATTACCCAAACGCAAAGATGGAGCGGGTGGAGCTGGCGGAAGCAGTGCCAGTGACAGCGGCGAAGGTATGGACGACTTCGTTTTCCAGATAACCCAGGAAGAATTTTTGGATTTTATGTTTGATGATCTAGAACTGCCAAATCTGGTAAAACGACAACTTGCGGGATCGGATTCTTTTACCTACAAACGGGCAGGCTACACCACCGTCGGAACCCCCAATCAAATCAATGTCGTGCGCTCTTTGAAAGCCGCCAACGCTAGACGCATTGCATTGGGAACACCTTCAAAGAAAAAGATTGAACTCCTGGAACAGGCGCTGGACAACTTAAAAGATGAAGAACCCTATAACCTTGAAGGTATAGAAAAACTACAAATACTGATAGCAACGCTACGCAATAAAATTAAACGTATACCTTTTATCGATACCTTTGATATCAAATATAACCTCACTATCAAAGAACCTTTACCCAGTTCAAAAGCAGTGATGTTTTGTATTATGGATGTATCTGGGTCGATGAATCAAGCCACTAAGGAGATGGCAAAGCGTTTTTTTATCCTTTTATATTTGTTTTTACAACGTAGCTATGACCATACTGAAGTGGTTTTTATTCGCCACCATACCAGCGCCAAGGAAGTGGACGAAGAAGAGTTTTTCTATTCACGGGAAACTGGTGGCACTATCGTTTCCAGTGCGTTGAAATTAATGAAATCGATTATGCAGGCACGCTACCCGATTTCTGAGTGGAATATTTATGGCGCCCAGGCCTCCGATGGAGATAACTGGAACGACGATTCCAGCACTTGCTTCGAACTACTGACAAAAGCAATACTACCTTCGGTGCAACATTTCTCCTATATCGAAATCACACCAAGGGAGCATCAAGCCCTCTGGCAAGAATACGAGCAGGTAAAAGCTCAGTTTGAAAATTCCTTTGCCATGCAACAGATTTTTGAACCCACCGACATCTACCCTGTTTTCCGCGAATTATTTCAACGGAGATCAGCTTGAGTAACAATATAACCACAACAAATACCACCACAACACAACCGATTTCCACCACCTCGGAGTGGAATTTTGATCTAATTCACCAGTACGAAGAAGTCATTGGAGAAATTGCCAAAGATTTTGGGCTCGACACATATCCAAACCAAATTGAAATTATCAACTCTGAACAAATGATGGATGCCTACTCCTCATCGGGCATGCCACTATTTTATCATCACTGGTCTTACGGCAAACATTTTCTTGGTATAGAAAGTAATTACAACCGCGGCCAAATGGGCCTGGCCTATGAGATTATTATTAACTCCAATCCCTGCATTTCCTACTTAATGGAAGAAAATACCATGACTATGCAGGCACTGGTTATCGCCCACGCCTGTTTCGGCCATAATTCGTTTTTTAAGGGTAATTATTTATTTAACACCTGGACTGAAGCCGATTCAATTATTGACTATCTGCTATTCGCTAGAAATTATATTACCAAATGTGAAGAGCGACATGGAGTTGAAGCGGTTGAAAAGCTTCTGGACTCTTGCCATGCATTAATGAACTACGGTGTTGACCGTTACAAACGTCCGCACCCGATTTCTACCGAAAAAGAAAAACGCCGACAACAGGAACGGGAAGAGCTACTACAACGCCAAGTCAACGACTTGTGGCGCACCATACCTCTCACAAAAACAACCAAAACTGACACTAAACACAAGCCTTTTCCAGAAGAGCCCCAAGAAAACCTTCTTTATTTTTTGGAAAAAAATGCACCCTTACTGGAATCCTGGCAAAGAGAAATCGTTCGTATCGTTCGTAAAATTGCCCAATACTTTTACCCTCAACGCCAAACCCAAGTCATGAACGAAGGTTGGGCCTGTTTTTGGCACTACACCATTCTCAATGAAATGTATGATCGCGGCCTAGTCACTGATGGCTTTATTCTAGAATTTTTGCAATCCCATACTAGTGTGATTTTCCAACCAGATTTTGACAGTCCCTATTACAATGGCATCAACCCTTACACGCTGGGCTATGGAATGATGACCGATATTCGTCGCATATGCGAACACCCCACCGAAGAAGACAAGCACTGGTTTCCAGATATTGCTGGATCCGACTGGAAGAAGACACTGCAATTTGCCATGCAAAATTTCAAAGATGAGAGTTTTATTCAGCAATTTTTGTCACCGAAACTGATCCGCGACCTAAAGCTATTTTGCGCACTAGATGATGATAAGCAATCCGACATAGAAATTACCGCCATTCACGACGACGAGGGCTATCGTGCCATCCGCGAACAACTGGCAAGGCAATACAACCTGGGAGATCGCGAACCCAATATCCAGATCACTAATATCGACATCCGCGGTGATCGCTCCATGACCCTGCAACACTATCAGCACAATCGCAAACCCCTGAATGACACCACTGTGGAAGTGCTAAAACACTTGCACCAGCTCTGGGGCTTTAATATTCACCTAGATTCACTACAAAATGACACTATAACTCACAGCTACCACTGCCCCGAACAGTCAACCGACATTGACCAAGCAGACAAATAATCACTTCACCTTTTCTCCTACTGCTATAATCGCTCTCAGACAACCCATAAAGAATACACATACATGGAAACCTACCTGGTTGGCGGTGCCGTTAGAGACAAACTGTTAGGCTATCCCTATCGCGAAAGTGACTGGGTGGTAGTGGGTGCCACCGCAGAGCAATTACTATCGCAGGGCTACCAGTCCGTCGGCAAAGACTTTCCTGTTTTTCTTCACCCGGATACCAAGGAAGAGTATGCACTGGCAAGAACCGAGCGCAAAACGGCCCCTGGTTACACTGGCTTCGCTTGTTTCGCCAGCCCCGATGTAACACTGGAACAAGATCTACAACGCAGAGATTTATCTATTAATGCTATGGCCGAAGACAACAACGGCAATATCATCGACCCCTATGGCGGCCAACAGGATTTAGAGAATAAAATACTTCGCCATGTATCCCCCGCGTTTATTGAAGACCCCCTGCGTGTATTGCGAGTTGCCCGATTTAGCGCCCGCTATAGCCACCTCGGCTTTCAGGTAGCCGACAACACCATAACACTTATGCGCACCATTGCTACAAGTGGCGAATTAGAATCTCTACCTGCTGAACGTATATGGAAAGAACTACAACGCTCGCTAACAGAGACATCACCCCAGCAATTTTTTACTGTCTTAAAACAATCCGAGGCCCTGCCTGTTTTACTTCCAGAGTTTTGCGAGTTAGCTGCCAGCACCATAGCAGCTCTAAAAACAGCTGTCGAACAACATGCCTCACCACTTATATGCTTTGCACTGTTATTCATTAATATTAACAAACTATGTGCCGAACAATGTTGCCAGCGAATTAAAGCACCGAAAGCGTTTCGCGAACTGTCCCTACTGGTCAGTGACTATGCATCGTATTGCGCCAAAGAATCAATCAATGCCGAACAGTTATTGAGTCTGTTAGAACGACTGGATGCCTTTCGGCGACCAAAACGATTTGATGATTTCTTATCGTGTTGTGAGCTTTTATTTCCCCACAGCAGTGCCAGACAACAACTACAAGAAGCCTTAGCTATTTGCGCCACTATTAATGTGGGCGAACTTGCGGAAAAAGGCATTAGCGGTAAAGAAATTTCAATAGCATTACGCCGTCAACGCTTGCGAGTGATAAACGACAAACAATAACCCACTAACGGCTACCGGGTAACAACCATCTGCTAACAACCATCTGCTAACAACTATCTACTAACAACAAGGCATACAATGACCAGCTCAATAAAAACCGCATTAATAACCGGCGCCGCCCAGCGTATCGGCGCCGCAATCGCCAGAGAACTACATCAACTGGGCTATAATATCATTATTCACTACCGCGATTCTGGGACAGCCGCCAATACCTTGGCAGAACAATTAAATCAACTTAGAGAACAGTCTGTCGCCTGCCTGCAGGCAGACCTGACTTCTGTTACTGATGTACAGCGACTAGCGATTGAATCCCAAAAAATCTGGGGGCGTATTGACGTACTGGTTAACAACGCCTCCAGCTTTTACTCCACCCCAATCGCCCAGGCTACCGAAGCGGATTGGAGCGCGCTCATTGACAGCAATCTGAAAGGTCCATTTTTTTTGAGCCAGGCTTTGAGCAGCAACCTTAAAGATAATCAGGGCTGCATTGTTAATCTCGTCGATATCCACAGTGAAAAGCCCATGCGCAAGCATGCCATTTACTCTATTGCCAAAGCCGGCGGGGCAATGATGACAAAAACCCTGGCTAGGGAACTCGCTCCAGATATTCGCGTTAACGGCGTCTCGCCGGGTGCTATTCTGTGGCCAGAACAGGAAACAAGTGAGCACACAAAAAAATCTATTGTGGATAAAATTCCACTGCAACGGACCGGTGACACGTTGGACATCGCCCGTACAGTAGCTTTTCTGGTTTGCCGTGCGCCCTATATTACTGGGCAGATTATTGCAGTAGACGGTGGTAGAAATTTAACTATGTAACGATACAAAACCCCATACGTCATTCCTGTGCAGGAGGGTGTCGCAAACAAGAGCATTATTTTTCAATCAATAAAGATGCCCTTAAATCGAAGCAGAAATCTTTTTTCCCTGCCACTCAAAATCCACCGACCATAACTTCTGACTAGCTCTATCGTAGCCCTGCCATAACTCTGCATAGCTTTTATTCAGAGCAGGATGCTTGCTATTGGCAGCGACATCTACCAACGGCAACAACACAAAAGCGTTTTCAGTAATTTCATCTCGGGGCAAAATAATGTCATCGACTTCACCCACACAATCATCATAGGTGAGAATATCAATATCCAATGTCCGCGAACCAAACTTGATGCTATCGCGGCGGCGACCATTATCGTACTCAATTTCCCGCAACAGGAAACTCAACTTGCCTACAGTTAAATCGCAATTAAAACCCGCTACCAAATTAAGGAAATTATTCCCCTCAAAACCTACCGCTTCGCTCTCATAAATCGAGGAAATCATCAACGCCCCAAAATGCGCACTCAACGCATCCAGCGATGCCGCAATATGCCGGTAGCGATCAATATTGCTGCCTATGCTGACATAAACCAATGCCACGGTCTCTACCTCTTCTAGCTATTCTTTTTCACCACGCTCAATAATCACACCCACATCCTGCGCGCCACGAACCGCTCCCGGCTTACTTAGGCGCAACTTTAACCAAGGCACAGCAAATTCTTTTCTGACAATTTCTGCACAGCGTTCCGCCATGGTTTCTACTAATAGAAATTCGCTTTCGCTTATAAATGCAATCAGGCGCTTAGCCACTGCCTTGTAATTCAAGGTATCTTCAATATTATCCGTTGCAGCAGCACGGCGAATATCATGGGCCATTTCCAGATCCACGCTAACGGTTTGCTTAATCTCCCGTTCCCAATCGTAAATCCCAATCACTGTTTCGATCTTTAAATCTCGAATATAAACAATATCCATTAAGGTGTTCTCATAATTTTTATGTAAAACTGATCCGGTTTTTTATCTATTGCTGACCCGAATGGCGCTTACTTAAGGACAGCGCTGTTAACAGCTTGCAACGGTAGTATCCCGCCGCCACCCTCGGTAGTCTAACCCCTCACTCGGTTGGAACCCCACGCCCTGGTGAGGGGTTAGACTACCGAGGGTGGCTAGACTGTGCAGTATCCGTGTATCACTGGAGTAGCTGTTCTACGCTG
>JAZFYA010000069.1:0-2809 GCA_036443315.1 Pseudomonadales bacterium | reverse complement strand
GTCTCCCGCAGAGTTTTTCTATGCTTTAGTGGCATAGGGAACGAAAAAAACTGGAACGCATTTTCTCCAGAAAATTTTTTGCGACAGAACCATCAGGGTTAACCACCGGCATCGTTGGCCCGCAGTAATCTACAAACAGCTTTTCACCGGCGCGGTGAATCTGCCGCATACTACGCTGCTGGCATCCTAACCATTGCAGATAGCGGTGACAGAACTGGGCGTAGCTGTAACCATCCTCCGGGTACTGTTGTCGATACTCCTGCCACAGCAGTTGCTTGGTGACTCCTTTGCGCTTGAGTTCTTGATGGACGTCTGGGTAATCAGGTTCCGCAAAACGCCGCTGCCCGGTGGTCGGTTGTGTTGGAAATAACAAGCGACCGAGATCGCGCTCGTGAAGGTCGGCTGGAATGGGCCAGCTCAATTCGGCTTGCTGAGCACGATTCAGATAATCAACCACTGTGCCGTAGCCGATATTGAGTGCCAGGGCGATGCCCCGGTAACTGAGTCCAGCTTCATGACGAAGCCGCAGAATGTCTTTGATTTTACGCATTGATAACCTCTTTTTAGCCATCGCCAAAACTCCCCGTTTAAAAAGCTGGGGAGCGTAGCAGGGCGTGAGTTAAATCAACACGTTAGGAAGGATTCTGGCAATAAATGACCACTGATTCTGGATTCCGATCACCGATTCTGGAAAACCAGTAAAAGTGATCGAATAAAACCAGAATCGATGATCGGAAAGTTCCAGAATCGATGATCAGATTAAACCAGAATCAGTGATCGGAATGGGCCAGAATATGCACTAAGCCCTTTTTCTTCTGCGTCCATTAAGTTGATAGCCCAGGTATCTTCATCGCGACGCTCTTCTGATGAAAGTAGGTAGCAGTCTTGTTGCCGAATAAATTTCCTACTGGTATGATTCTCATTAGCAAGACAAGTGATGGTTTTTTGCTGCGTTACAGCTTCAAGGGCAACGCGCTTCTTTTGCGCAGGGGTCATAGATTTTGCAGGGCACAGAAAAGGGGACGAAAGAGCAATATTCACAGATAGCATTCCAGCAAGGTGGTTAACAAAGACGCTATTTTACACGATGCGCTGTCTATAAATTAAGCTAATTGTGCAAATAATACCCTAATATGCTTGCTGGGAGTGGTACCCTGATTTGAACCACGCCGAAATTCCTTTTAATGATAAGAGTCGGATATTACTACAAGAAAGCCTATCATTGTACCACCTAAACTTACGGTGCTCTCGTATTGGTCTCTAAACCTTAGAAAACGAACGTCTCTTCTTGAGTCGCTAAAATAGATGCATGACCTGTATTTTCACTAGTTATTTTATCTTTTCCCATAAGGTGGGCGGCGATTTGCTCCCCTATCATCACACAGGTCATATTCGTAGGAACCCTGGGCAAAGACGGCATAATGGAAGCATCAACCACCACCAGTTGTTCACAACCATGTACAGAACCATATTGGTCAACAACAGACATTGATTGGGTGTCGGGCCCCATCCGAGCAGTGCCTGCTGGATGCCACGATCCACGAACAAATGTAGAAATAGACTCGCGGAGTCGCTTATCGGATCCGATAATCTTGTCGTTCCATGCAAATGCTCGATGATATTTTTCTTTCAATGAGTCCGTCTGAGAGATTTCCCAGGCTATTCTGACCCCTTCCATAAGACGTAACATATCTTTGGGATCGCTGGCACAATTCAAATAAATATGAGGTGCAGTGAATAAATCTTTATCCTGCATTTCAACTCGACCTCTTGAATAGGGTTTCCCTAACACCACGGTTACGGATAGGCCGAAAGGGGAGCCCAAAGCCATTTTTAATTCTTGAAATTGGTTGGTGTCAACTGAGTTCAGCATATACAGCTGCATATCATTACTTTCAGGCGTGTCTTTCGAAGAGTATCGCAAAAGGGTTTGGTGGAGGTTTTCGCCGGCCTTACAAACATTTGGCTTAGGGACATACCATAAACCTATTGATTGATGATCTGAAAGGTTTTGCCCAACCCCTGGCAGAGACAACTTGGGTTTAATGTCGAGTGCCTTAAGCGAGTCGCTGTTACCAATGCCAGAGCGCATTAACACCAGTGGGGAGTTAATCGCTCCAGCAGACAAAATAACGCGCTGAGCTTTTATCTCTGTGAATTGGCCATCGACCACCGCCTCAACACCTACCGCTCGACTTCCTTCTATTATCACGCGATTTACCATTGTGTTAGAGAGGATGGCAAGGTTAGAGCGGCCCCGAGCTTCCCCTAAATAAGCTATGGAGGAAGAAATTCGTTGATTATTCAAAACATTTCGCGGGATTATGCCAATGCCGCTAGCCGTTGGGTCGCCAATATCAACTCCCCTATATCCATGCCTCTGGCAACTCTCATAGAAACTTTTCTGCACTGGATGTAAAGCTGCATAATTTTCTTTGACTTCAGGTAAAAAAGAGGCCATTTTTTGAAAGCGTGCCATCACATTGGCCGAGCACCAGAACGGGTTTCCTTGACTCGCCCATTCCTCATAATCCTCCGAATGCCCTCGCAAGGCTAAACAGCCATTGATGGAGGAAGAACCCCCCACCACTCGCCCAAGCGGATAGTCAAATAGGGTTAAGGTCGACTTACCCTTAAGTGTGGAATCGATCATTGTTTTCGCCATAGAGATTCGGGAGCGATTGGAGGCTGCTGAAAAAACTCTTCCAGCATTAAGAATCGTTGTCGCCAAATTTGGCTCGCGGACAGCAGCCTGAAAATTCCAGTTGTGGCCTTCTAACACCGCTTGATGTGCTTCCAGTAGTTCAGT
>JAZFYA010000068.1:0-2644 GCA_036443315.1 Pseudomonadales bacterium | reverse complement strand
CAATTTCCCGCCAACGCCAATTAATGGCACAGGTCTAGGGCTATGAGGTCCCTGCTCCCAACCCCGACTTTGGTAGTGAGCGCAGCCGCTTGCGGCTACCTGACAAAGACCTTCCACAACGCTATCTATGCTTTGTTCACAACGCCAGCTGGACTACGAAACTCTGGCCTGAAGCACACTGGCAGCAATTGATTCAACGCGCCGAACAAGCGGGTTACCACGCGCTATTGCCCTGCGGTAATGCTGAGGAACAACAACGTGCCCAGCGACTTGCCGAAAAACACAGCAATGCCATTGCCTTACCAAAGCTGCCCCTATCAGAGATAGGCGGCATATTAAATAATGCAGCAGGAGCAGTGTGTTGCGACACTGGCCTTTGCCATATAGCCGATATGTTAGATATTCCCTCTGCAAGTTTTTATGGCCCTACTAGCCAACAATTAGTTGGAACTGTCAGTGTTAACCAGCGCCATTATATCGCCTCTACAAAAGATTTCCCCTGCGCCCCCTGCTACGGCAAACGCTGTCGACTGGATGGTAAAGATAAACCCATGTCGGCCTGTATGGAATCATTTAGGCCTGAGGATGTTTGGAATACGTTGACTACATTAATCGCCAACCGTTCCAACTGTTGATGAAAGCAGCTACACCTAAGTGTAATGTGCCTCTCTAGGATATATCCTACAAATACATTTAAATATATTCTGATATATTACATTGCTGAATATATACTTCAATATATTACAAATAATAAGATTCCACTGGAGCAAAATCATGAGCGCAGAAAAATTTGCAGTATCGGATCAGAATGGCAATTATGTTTTTTACACCGACGATCATGCAGAGGCCACGCAGGTCAGGAATAGCATAGATAGCACTCTTGCATTTGTCGAAGTAGATCCAGAGTTAACTAAAGCTAAAGTCGAACAATTTTGGGCAGGAGAAATGGGTGATAAAAAAGAAGACAACGATACCTAGGGGAAAACTAATGAACAATGTTGACGATCGGTTCAAAAAACGGCTGATAGAAATAGTGCCTAACCGAATACGGAGTAAGTTTCGTCGAAACGAGTCGAGAATCAAGAAAACCATAAAAAACCATTACAGAGGCTGAATTGTTACGTGGTGTCGCCAAGAAACCTGATGCCAAACGGCTACCAATAGCTGTGAATGAATTCCTGCTAAGGGTTGACATATTGGCCGTGGGACTCGCTACACGGCAGTGGCTGAGGATGAACGAACAGTTTGAACACAATTCAAAGACCTGAACCTATTATTCGAGTTTTTACACTGACCCAAAACATCCCGCTTCAATGTCTCCGGGTGGCAGGAGACTTAAAAATAAATGCGTCCCCTTTTCTTTTTTCTTATTCTTTATTCGGTTAGTTGATCCAAAATCTCTTCGGCTCCGATCAGCGGCAATAACCGTAACAGCACCGCCTCAAATACACCGTCTTCAGCTTCAGCAATCTTCTTGGCCTTTCTCGCTCCCCAGGAGAACGTCTGTACCAAACTGGCCGCAACAACGGATGGCTGATCGATATTGTTTACCGGTACCTCAGTGGCTGCACCCCGGATGCTGGTACTAATTGGGCAACATATCAGTAATCCGGTCTTCTGGTTATAGTCTTTTCGACTCAACACTATCGCGGGCCGGTATTTTCCGATCTCCTTACCCTGGGTCGGCTCGAAATCCAGCATGATGATATCCCGACGTTCGGGTATGTATTTACGTGCTGCCACTACTCACCCACCTCTGACGCCAAGGGTTGCGCCAACTCATCTGCGTGAGCCAGCGAAGGTGTGATATCGGCAATCAATGAATCCTCACTCAACGGCAAACGCAACCCCACCTTCTTTGGTTCAAACGGCTGAATATGAACACCATTTTTATCCACTGTAATGCTAACCTTAGAGCCTTTGGCGAGGTGAGCAGCTTCAATAATTGTGCTATTTAACCGCACCGCCAGGCCGTTACCCCATTGACTGATTACGCTGTTAATTTGCATGACAAACACCATATCTACATTGAATACACACAAGTATACACTATGTAGATACGCCGACAAGCTCGAAATGAAAATAAAGCGGACGGAGGGATTAAAAAACAACCAGTAGACATAGAGGCTGTTATCCTGTAAAAAACTCCCCATCAGCAGGATGTTGATTTATACCATGACAATAACAAAGGGATTTGAGATGCCACGAAGATCAAGGATGTATTTGTCTGGCTTGCCTTACCCTATAGTACAGCGAGGAAATAATCGTGAGGCTTGCTTTTATGAAATTGAGGATTATGAGCATTACCTAAACTATCTAAGCAATAGCTTGCCCTCGGTTATTCGGTTCCGTGTTGCACGGTAGCAACCTTGATGGTAGTGACCTTGATGTATTGGTTGACCCACTACCGGGAGCAACTCTGTTTGACCTGGGAGGTTTACACGTTGAGCTGGAAGAAATGCTTGGCGTACCGGTCGATCTATTAACACCGGGTGATCTGCCGCCACAGTTTCGTGACCAAGTTCTCGCAGAAGCAAAACCCATATGACCGAAAATCGCCAAATAGACTATATCGGTCATATGTTGGAAGCCTCTCAGCAAGCCTGTGCTTATGTATGTAGCGAGCCACTTTGACGCCGTATGA
>JAZFYA010000067.1:0-4356 GCA_036443315.1 Pseudomonadales bacterium | reverse complement strand
GTTTTTGGCTTCGACAAGCCACAAATGACACTCGCCTGAGAAATTTAATTCAATTGAGTTTATGAACAACACCTTGTGCTTGTTGGTCAGCATTAAGCATATTGACAGCCTAATTCCCGATTTATGGTTTTATGGCTTTAAACAGTCATTGAGTGTATTTACGCAGCGACTAAGGCGATTAAAGATCTGGATGTGTTGCATGATGCGTGTTCTTGTTGATTTTTTCAAGATTTACCAGGCCGAGCTCCCCTTTCATAAGAGGGAAGTAAGCCAGGTAACATAAATAGAAAAGGCATCACAATTGTTACATTGGTTCTATAACAACCCACAATTTGTCGAGTGTCCTTTGCTAACTCAGCTCAAACATACCGGTTGTGCCGCGCCAGCAAGAACTCATGAAAAACCATTTCTACGTCATCTTGGAATTAAAGGCCTAGTTCATGCCACTTGATATCAACACCATTCTCGCCGAAACCCGCGGTAAGAATTTCGACCTTTTCGAAAAATATGTGAATCCTGTCTTCGTCAAGGTGCTGCGCATTATCGGATTCAACCGCTCCTGGGTGCGCGGTGAGGGCGCTTACCTTTGGGACGAAAACGGAACGCGCTATCTTGATTTTCTTGCCAACTGGGGCGTCTTTAACTTTGGTCGCGGTCACCCGATTGTTCGTGGCGCATTGCAGCAAGTGCTCGACTCCGATTTTCCCGGGTGGGTCGGCTTCGATGCCCCACCGCTCGCAGCTGTCCTCGCTCGCGAACTTACGAAACGCATGCCTGGCGATCTCGATACTGTTTTCTTCTGCAACTCTGGAACGGAAGCTATAGAAGCTGCGATCAAATTTGCGCGCGCGGCAACTGGGCGCCCTTGTACAGTACATCTTACAAAATCATTCCATGGTTTAACTACGGGAGCGTTGTCATTAAATGGGGAGGCAAGTTTCCGTAGAGGGTTTGAGCCGCTTCTCCCGAGCTCCGCAGTAGTGCTGGGCGATCTCAAAGGTCTCGAAGCACGACTCGCTCTTGGTGATGTGGCATCTTTCGTCTTTGAGCCAATCCAAGGAAAAGGTGTCAACATTCTCAGCGATGAATACCTACTTGCGGCACAGGATCTGTGCCGCAAGTACAACACCCTGATGATCTGTGATGAAATTCAGTCAGGTATGGGGCGTTCTGGCCGCTTCTTGGCTTGTCAATGGATTGAAGGTTTACAACCCGATGTCATCTGTCTCTCAAAAGCACTTTCGGGCGGATATGTTCCCTTGGGTGCCACTATCACGCGCCGAGCAATCTATGACTGCGTCTATGATTCGATGGATCGCGCCATCGTACATGCAGCCACCTTTGGTATGGGAAACCTTGCAATGGCCGCAGGATTGGCTGCTCTTACTGTTCTCGATGATGAAAACCTTGCTGCGCGCGCGAACGAGCTTGGCTCTCGTTTTCGACACGGTATTGAAGCAATGGTGCCCCGCTTTGAATTTCTAAAGGGCGTCCGTCAGCGCGGGTTGATGATCGGTATTGAGTTTGGAAAACCTGATTCAATGTCGCTGAAAGCGGCTTGGACTATGGTCAACAAAATAGACGAAAACCTCTTTGCCCAAGCGGTCGTTATTCCGCTCTTAGATGACCACCATATCCTCACCCAGGTAGCTGGTCATGCCATACCAATCGTAAAAATATTACCGCCCCTCAATATCGAGGATACTGACGTCGATTGGTTTCTAGGGGCTCTTGAGGACGTGATGGTAAAACTCCACAAGTTCCCAGGGCCGGTTTGGGAAGTATTATTAAAAATCGGTAACCATGCGCTCACAGCAAAACAGCGAGAGGGCCGATCTGCTGCCACCTGAGGTTTTATTCGTAAACCCGCCGTCAAATTTAAAACCATCCCATTGTGGCGACCTTATCTTATTCGCCGTTGTTCCACTAAAGATTGCCTACACATCCAAATTTCGAACTTGTAAAGCATTCTTCTCAATGAACGCTCGGCGTGGCTCTACCAAGTCGCCCATGAGAGTAGTAAAAATTTCGTCGGCCGCAATGCTATCCTCTATTTGGGCACGCAGTAAGCGTCGGTTCTTGGGATCCATGGTGGTTTCCCATAATTGGGTTGGATTCATTTCGCCTAACCCTTTGTATCGTTGGGTGTTGATTTCTTTTTCCACTTCCCGCAACAACCAATCAAGCACTTGCTTGAATTCGCTGACAAATTGCTTTTGTTCGCCTCGCGTAACGTAAGCACCGGGACCAAGTAAACCATCAAGCGCTTGAGCAGCTTCTTTTATATGGACAAAATCTGCGCTATGTAGAAAATCTTGGTCGAGGTAGCTAATGCGCTTATTACCATGGTGCATGCGGGTTATTTTCAAGCGATGGCTTTCATTTACAGAGTCATACTCTGGCACAATTTCTACTTCGTCAACATGCGCCGCTAGTTTGGCGGCTCCTTTCGCCGCAGAAATTTCACTACTCAAATCTATGTCAGGGTGACGAAACAAAGCATGCATCACTTTACTATCAATCAGCTGACTCATGCGGTCAATCACAGTTTCCGCTAACAAATATTTATTGGCGATCTTTGTCAGCCCCTCTCCTGTGTACGGCGGAGCCCCTTCATGTGCATGGAGTTCAGCATTGGTCAGCGCCTGCTTAAGCAGGTACTGCTTGAGCTCGTGGTCGTCTTTGACATAGCGCTCTTTTTTGCCGTGTTTAACCTTGTAGAGAGGTGGCTGGGCTATGTAGATAAAACCACGCTCAATTAGTTCTGGCATTTGTCGGTAGAAAAATGTGAGCAACAAAGTACGAATATGTGCACCGTCCACGTCTGCGTCGGTCATGATGATAATACGGTGATAGCGTAGCTTGTCAGGATTATATTCATCTTTGCCAATACCGGTTCCAAGTGCAGTAATAAGCGAAATGATTTCTTGTGACGTAATCAGTTTGTCGAAACGGGCCTTTTCGACGTTCAGGATCTTTCCCTTTAACGGCATTATTGCCTGGAATTTGCGGTCACGCCCTTGTTTAGCAGACCCGCCTGCCGAGTCACCTTCTACAAGGTAAAGCTCACTCAGCGCCGGATCTTTTTCTTGGCAATCAGCAAGCTTTCCGGGCAGCCCTATACCATCTAACACCCCTTTGCGCCGGGTTAGTTCGCGAGCTTTTCTGGCGGCTTCGCGAGCTCTTGCTGCATCTATTATCTTGCCACAAATGGTTTTGGCATCAAGTGGGCGCTCTAGCAAAAACTCTGAAAGTTTTTGCGCTACGACTTCTTCCACCGCTGGACGTACTTCAGATGACACTAATTTTTCCTTTGTTTGGGAAGAAAACTTAGGTTCAAATAGTTTTACCGATAAAACACATGACAGCCCTTCTCGCATATTATCGCCTGATGTTTCAATTTTGGTTTTTTTTGCCAACTCATTCTTATCGATGTAGCCATTGAGAGTACGCGTCATGGCGGCACGTAAGCCAGTTAAGTGAGTACCGCCATCCTTTTGAGGAATATTGTTAGTAAAACACAAAACTTGTTCAGCGTAACTATCGTTCCATTGCATTGATATTTCCACTTGAATGTCGTCTTTTTTTCCGGCTGCGTAGAAGATATTGGGGTGCAAAACTGTCTTAGTACGATTGATGTATTCAACAAAACTTTTAATCCCGCCAACAAAAGCAAAACTCTCTTCCTTATTAGTACGCTGATCAATTAGGTTAATCTTAACGCCATTATTAAGAAAAGAAAGTTCGCGGAGTCGCTTTGCAAAAATAAAAAAGTGATATACGATATTCCCAAAAATTTCTTTGCTGGCAAGAAAATGTACCTCAGTGCCATGCCTCTCGGTTTTACCCGTGTTGGTTAGTTGAGTGATTGGCGCTCCCATACGGAATTCTATTTGGTTTGTCTGTCCGTCCCGTCGTATGGTAAGACGAAGCCATTCTGATAAAGCGTTTACCACTGATACTCCAACTCCATGCAAGCCGCCTGATACCTTGTAGGAATTATCATCAAACTTTCCTCCTGCATGAAGTTCTGTCATGACAATTTCTGCAGCAGTGCGCTTTAGCTCTTCGTCCTGCTTGACTCCAGTGGGTATCCCCCGCCCGGTGTCTTGCACGCTAATAGAGTTATCTGGATGAATAATGACTGTAATTTCGTTGCATTCTCCAGCCAGGGCTTCATCAATAGAGTTATCTAACACCTCAAATACCATGTGATGTAATCCTGTTCCGTCGCTGGTGTCGCCTATATACATCCCCGGACGTTTGCGAACTGGTTCTAATCCTTTTAGGATTTTTATGTTATCCGAACTGTATGCTTCCTGATTTTGGTTATTTTGTTGTTTAGAAAAGAGTTTT
>JAZFYA010000066.1:0-14606 GCA_036443315.1 Pseudomonadales bacterium | reverse complement strand
AGTTTATATCTAGGCGTATTAAGTCTAATGAGAAGCTGGAACTGGGATGAATGGCACTGACTTAAGGTTGAACAATTAAGAGGCATAAATCCAGAGCCTTGAACCCGCTGTTCGCACTGCAAGGCCCCCTATCGGTTGGAACCCCACGCCCTATAGCGGGCCTTGCAGTGCGAACAGCTACTCCAGTAGTACCCGAATACTGCACAGTCTAGCCACCCTCGGTAGTCTAACCCCTCACCAGGGCGTGGGGTTCCAACCGAGTGAGGGGTTAGACTACCGAGGGTGGCGGCGGGACACTACGGTCGCAAGCCGTTAACAGCGCTGCTCTTAAGTAAGTGCCATTCGAGGCAGAGCAACCAACATCACCCACACTAATAACAACTAACGACGGTTATGGCTCCAAGCTGCGTGAAAACGCATTTTTAAAATTTCTATTCCTGCACTTCGTTTACATTTATAGGAGATTTACACCAACGAAATAGCATGAAGTTCGTATCGTGACAAGTCGCAGCGGCAAACGCTTGTTAGCCCGTACCGACATCAAAGGATTACTGCGGCAATAACCAGACATTTACTGCTCCAAAGCTTCCTCAGTCACGACAATACGACTTTGCAGATAATCCTTTTCATAGTTGTTCCCGGCTCTGCCCAGCGCCTGCTGCAACAAGTATTGTAAGGTTGTGAGCTTGGTTTGAAGGGCTGGTTTATTTGTTGGCGACGCGGCCAACGCCACGTCCAATAGATACAGGGCTTGAATGGGCTGCTGAGACTGCAGATATTGCTTTGCTTTTCCTACCAGTTTATCGACACCCACTACATTATCTGACATATTACGCAGGGCGATACTGTCGACCACTTCCTTAGTTTTTAAGGGCACGGGCTTTTTAACATCACCACCACTCAGTGCGGTAATGACACCGATGACACTTAGCCCGATAATAACCACCATACTAATGGCAGTCACCTTACCGGAACCGATTTGTTGTTGTTTCATAAATCGTACCTTTTGTTATTGTACAAACTGTCATACGAGCAACATCTCCCTGCTCGACCGTCATGAGGTATGCCAATAGACAAAAGCAGGTTTCAAACTCAGGACCAAAACCACACGTCTTGGTACTGGCATCAACAAACCCCATCACAATCGGTAAATTGGCCTGGTGAGCAATATGGTAAAACCCGGTTTTCCAGCGCCCTACTTTACTCCGGGTTCCCTCCGGTGGTATCAGTACCGTTAGACATTGGCAAAGTAATTACCCATTTGATCGACAACATTATTGGCCTTACTACGATCGATTGGAATCCCCCCCAACCAAATTACCAAGCGCTTAATAGGTGTGGGAAATAGAGCCTCCTTACCCATCCAGTGCACATCTAATCGCACAATAAACGCCAGCATTAAAAATAGCACAAAATCCCAATTGCTAGTATGAGGTGCCGCAATCAGAATATACTTGGGATGTTGTGGCTTCTCGCCCACAATACGCCACCCAATCAACTTCATAATTAGCAGTGCAACCCAGCGCAACCCAGCGCAACACATTGCTGATAACAGGCGTCATAAACAGGGTGGTTTTTAATTCGGTTTGTTGTTTGGATTTAGGCGTGATTGAAGACATAATGAATGCTGAGTTGATTACTAAGCTAACTTTTTAGCTACATAGGGCTCCCAAACTTTGTGTTTTGACCCAATGTGCTTTGAGCCGCCCATTATAACAGCCGCGGATTCAAATCTGCAGTGCATCACCTGTTACTCATTATCAAAGATGACCTAAAAATCGCAAGATTCGGGTGGCCAATGGCTACTGGGCTGTTTACTGTTAGCCCTATGAAAACATCATTAGATAGCCGCCATTATCAAATTATTGAAAAAGCCCTGCGCTTTATTCAACAACAACAAAAACAGCAACCCAAGCTTGCTGAAATTGCCGGGTACTGCGCACTCAGCGAATGCCATTTTCAGCGGATTTTTAACCAATGGGCCGGTGTTAGCCCTAAACAATTTCTACAGCACTTAACCAGAGAAGACGCAAAGACGAGATTATTGAACGGTGACAGCTTGCTGGCCACCTCTAGTTGCAGCGGCTTATCTTCCAGCAGCAGGCTGCACGACCTGTTTGTTACCCTAGAAGCTGTCACTCCGGGAGAGATCAAGTCCGCAGGGGAAGGCTTACAGTTTTTGTGCGGCTTACACAACAGCCCTTTCGGCAAATGTTTTATTGTCACCACTAAGCGCGGCATCCACCGTCTTGATTTTATTGATACGCAGCCACTAGAAACCCTGTTACAAGAACTGCAAGAGCAGTGGCCAAGTGCAGATATTGTTTGTGATGAGCCAGCCACGGCTCCTCTTATCGATAACATATTTAAACGTAGAGTCAAGCGCGCACCCAAGGAACAGAAGCTAAAGCTTTGGCTTAAAGGCAGTCAGTTTCAATTTAAAGTCTGGGAGGCCTTACTGCGTATACCCAACGGCTCACTCTGCAGTTATGGCACGATAGCTAAAAGTATTGGCCAGCCCACCGCTGCCCGAGCAGTAGGTAGCGCAGTGGCAAAAAATTCTGTTGCTTTGCTAATACCTTGCCACCGGGTTATTCAGGAAATAGGGAATTTAGGGAATTATCGCTGGGGAGAAACCAGAAAGCAGGCCTTGGTGGGTTGGGAAGCCGCGCAAAAAAACTGATTTAGGCATAGTGGGCCTACGTCAAACGAAGACAGCCTAGCAGTTTCATGGTTCTGTAGCGAAGAATACTCATGGCTGATCTCTCGGTGTTGTTACAGCGTCCCAGGGCTGACAAAAGTCTTCAATCGGCAATTCACGTAAGGGTTTGTAATGACCATCAATGGTCCCCAAATACAAAAAACCCACTAGCTGTTCATTTTTCGTCAAGCCCAAGCCCTGCTTTACATTCTCGTCATAAGCATTAGCACCCGTTCGCCATACCCCGGCAAAGCCGTGGGCATGAGCCGCTAGTAAAATACTCTGAGCCGCACAGCCAGCAGAGATAATCTGCTCAACCGCAGGCACTTTGGGATGCTCTTTGATAGGGGCAATCACTACGATGATCAATGGAGCACGTAGGGCCTTGTTAGCCAGTTTGTTTGACTCTACATCCGTTAACGGTTGCTCATTAGCCACTGCTCGTTGCTGCGCGGCAGACGTCACAAATAACTCACCCAAACAGCTTCTGGCTTCTCCCTCAATCGTCAGGAATCGCCACGGCCGCAGCCAGGAATGATCGGGTGCCCGTAAAGCCGCTTTTAACATATCAGCCAACACCTCACCCCTGGGAGCGGGCTCGCGAAGTTTAGGGGCAGAGTTTCGGCTATGTAAAAGCTTTATGGCATCCATAATAGTCATCATCTAGAAAGGCTAGGCGCTAGATGGTAGAAATAATCACCTCCATGAGCAAGCATTGATTGAGTTTAAAATACGTACAGCCCCCCCATAGCTGTTTTCAGTAATCGTTTAAGCTATGCAGCTCTGTAATTCATTGTCTAAACTGGTTAATAGACCAAATCTGCTGAACTTATCATGAAGCAACCTCCCCTCAACCAATAAGGCTAATGTGAAAAAAACTATTGTCCGGCCCGGACGAACCATCAAAGAGAATTTAAAAACCCCTATTCCGGTTTCTGGACTGAAAGTGGGTATGTATGTTTGCGAGCTGGATCGGCCCTGGCTGGAAACCCCATTTATCCTACAGGGTTTTAAAATCACCAGCCTTGATGAAATTGACACCATTTCTGAACACTGTGAATTTGTCTATATCGAAGGCAAGGAAGATGCCTGGCTGCAAGCGGAAGAACGCAGTGTTTCGGACAAGCCCCGAGCCCGGATTAAAACCTACACCAATATCTCTACCAATAAACAAGAATTCAGCCGTGCTGCATCCATTCACAACAACGCCCGTCAACTAACCCGCTCCTTTATGGATGATGTGCGGCTGGGACAGGGTATTGATATCAAAGAAGTTAAAATCAGCGTGTCTGAATGCGTATCTAGTATCCTGCGCAATCCCGATGCTATGATGTGGCTGTCAAAGATCCGCAAGAAAGATGATTACACCGCCGAACATTCACTCAATGTAGGTATGCTGGCCATTTCCTTTGGCCGCCATCTGGGGGCCAGTGAAGAAGACCTTAATAAATTAGGCTTTGCCGCCATGCTGCACGATGTTGGCAAAATGCGCACTCCAATTGAAGTGCTAAACAAAACAGGGATATTTACCGAGGAAGATTTTGACATTATGAAGCGCCACCCCCAACACGGGCGAGACATTTTAATGGCCCATAAAAATGTTTATCACAGCGCCGTGGATGTAGCCTATAGCCATCACGAGGCTTTGGATGGTACGGGCTACCCTCGCAGCATCAAAGCTTCGGGTATCACTGATTTTACCCGTATAGTGACACTCTGTGATGTCTATGACGCTATCACTAGTGATCGACTATATAGACAGGAACGATCTTCCCTGGAAGCGTTAAAAATTCTTTATCAAAACAAAGGTACCAAATACGACGACAAACTAGTCACCGAATTTATCTGCTGTATTGGTCTCTACCCACCGGGTAGTGTGATCGAGTTACACAATGGCAAAGTGGGCATTGTTATCAGCACCAATTATCGCAATCGCCATCTACCTAAAATATTATTACTGCGGGACGAAAATAAAATGCCGACTCCAGAAAAGGTCATTAACCTTGAGCAATTTGCCAAGACTAACGACCAGACTCATATGATCAAAACGGTAATACCCAATGGCGCACATGGCATTCGGATTGAACACTATATCGAGAAGGGCTTAACGATAGAGTAATTGCCGGACGGCAGCCAGGAATGACCAATAATTCATACTTGGCTTGCCATACAACGATTGCAATCGCATTCGTACCCAGAGCAATCTTGTATCCAATGGGGTTAGGGGGAATGGCACTTACTTAAGACCGAACAACGAGTAAGAGCCTTGAATCCGCTGTTCTACGCTGAGCCCACTTTTGGTTGAAACCCCACGCCCTTAAGTGGGCTCAGCGTAGAACAGCTACTCCAGTGGTACCCGGATACCGCACAGTCTAGCCACCCTCGGTAGTCTAACCCCTCACCAGGGCGTGGGGTTCCAACCGAGTGAGGGGTTAGACTACCGAGGGTGGCGGCGAGATACTACAGTCGCAAGCCGTTAACAGCGCGGCCCTTAAGTAAATGCAATTCGGGTTACAGGGCTGAAGTTGGAGCCGATAAATATCAGTAGTTGGGGCACTTTGAGTGATAAATAGTTATAATCCCGGCCTACAACAATCTTGGGATAAATGATGAATAAAAAGCTATTGATGGCAATCTGTGCTGTCTATTTTTCCGTGCTAACCTGGGCCGCTGATATAAGCCAGGCTCAAAAAGAATTGCAGTTAATTGTCGATGCAGCCGAAGCGGCAGTGGCACAGAATCAATGGCGGGACGCTAAAAAACGTTGGGATTTAGCCCTACAAAAAGTGGCAGCCGTGGCAGGCGATGATGAATACCTGGCGGTTTTGTACTATGAACAGGGACGATCTGCCGGTGTATTGTGTCAGTGGGATGAGGCTGAAATCAGCTTGCAGAAGGCTTTAACATTGGATAAAAAAACCGACGGCCCTTTTTTTATGTCGCTGCTGGAGTTGGCACGTTTGCAGTTAGCGCAGAAAAACCTTCAGCAGGCCAAAGAATTTTATGATCAGTTGTTACCGGAACTGAAAGCCAATGAAGCGGCGGTGATCGACCCCATCGGTTCAGCAGAAATTGTCAGCGAATACGCGCAGGTGTTGGTGAAGCTGGGGGCTGTGGAAGCTGCCAAACCCTATCGAGAAATGGCGGACACTTGGCGCAATAAGCATCAAGGCATCGAAGCGGAAACATCAAAAACGCCCTATGGCAGTCTATGCCAATTTATTGAAGGAAAATAAAAAAGCCGTTTCACATAAACCCACACAGTGATGCTATAAGCTTAACGCGTATCAGTAACCTGCGTTTGTCAGCGTAATTCCCCGGGAGCTGAATCAATGGCTTCCAGGCGCTCAATGTATGACGAAATGGGTTTCTGTTGCCCGCCAATATTGTTTCACTGTAATATTGTTTCACTGTAATATTGTTTCACTGTAATATTGTTTCACTGACATTGATAGATGGCTCACCAAAGGCTTGACTGCGCTCATCGGTATCAGGGTGGGAAGACAAATAATACTGAAGTCGTTCCGCCACGCGACTGTAATCGCCATCCGATATTGACACTGCAGACTCTTGCTGAGCGGATTTTTGGGCTGCCGCCAATTCTATCCTCGCCATCATATTCGAAAAATTGATAGGGTCTATATCATACTCCTGTAAAAAAACCAGCGTGAAATAATCAGCTTCGCGTTCGAAATCTCTCGAATAAGCCATTTCCAACAATATCGTAGGCGTCGCCAAAGCCACCGACGAGACCGTCGATACATCACCTGCAACCATTGTAAGCAGAAAAACCAGCAAAGAATCCTGTACCACTCGGCGCATCATATGAAGTTTTTGCACATGCCCCACTTCATGGGCCATTACCGCCAGCAATTCAAAATCATTACCTGCCAAATCAACAATATCATCAGTAAACACTAAATCCCCGGATGGCAAAGCAAAGGCATTGGCACCGATTTTTTCACTGTAACGGAAATTTAGTACTAGAGAATAATCCTCTATTAGCTGAACAAAGTATTGCTGAAACAAGGCTTGCACATACTGTTGCCGCCGTTCGCTCAAGCGCGATTTAATGAACAAATGCTTATCCATTAACTGTAAACTGCCTTTACCAATTTTTTCTGAAATAGTACTCGGCAATTGTTGAACAATTTCGGCACTGACCACAGGTATCAGATATTGAATCGACATCCATGTGGAAACAATAACAACAATCAAACCTGGCAGAACGTAGCGGAAATGGCTCTCCAACCGATGGGCAAGCCCTAACCAAACTCCAGGGCTTACTACTTCTAACCAGTGATCGATAGCATTGCTGTCCTCGGTTTCAAACTTGCCACCATTGGGAAAATAAATATAGCGAGGGGTGTTACCAATCCGAGAACTTATACGTAGCTGCTCAAACGTTGAGGTAGGCAGTGCTATATCTACAGTGCCACGCCCTTGCAACGTCATCTCTCCCTGAGCAGACTCTAACAATTCAACCTGATGGACCACTGAGGTTTTTCCATCGTGATAGACCCCCTGTGCTATTTTCATCGACACCTCATTCTATACCCAAAGTGTTTGGACTTTAGGCCATTTGTTATTCCCGCCTTTGAGGGCGTATCCCCGGTCCAGTGGTGCGTTGCCTGTTATGCCCGAACGCCCGCTCGCCAACCTGTCCGACGGCTGCGCAACTCGCTGAAAAGCGCTCAAACAGTGCTCGCTCAACAACGTCGGTCAGGTTGGCAAGCTAACAACGCGTTCTGATTGGGCATAACAGACAACGCACCACTGGACCTACCTCCGCACCCTGAAAAAGTATTTGCGACATCCCCTGCACGGGAATGACGGACAAGAAAAATTAAGGGCGCCTCTACTCATTAAAAAGCCAGATCCACATCAAAGATATCACCCACTTCTTCACCAAGCGCGTTTACATCTTGTTGTTGCGCCGCAACATAATGACTCAGACGGCCCTGGCTCATTAACAGCAATTTCTCCGCCCGATAGCGAGCTACTCGTACTTTCGCCCAAGGGTAAAATAAACCCAGCGTTAATACAATAACAACAGTATTAAATAAATGGAGTTTGAAATAAGAGCCAATTTCCAGAGCTGAACTAAATGTGTGATCGCCCAAATGGGAGTTATCAAACATCAGGTTAATCAACTCCACCTGCAAATAAGTAACAACCAATAAATAACCCGCGACCATCACCACTCCTCCCAGTACCGAATGCATTGTTAAACACGCCCCCGACACCAACAATACCGCCAGCAGAGACAAAAGAGCAGTGAAATAAATCCGGTAATAACCTCTTGGTGCAACATTAAAAGCAAAACCATCAACACCATATTTAGCGTTATTGATAAAGTAGCTATTTTGCAAAAATATCATATAGGGAAACAGCAAACCCAACGTCAAAGGCAGTAGCAAAAACATAAGGGTGTAAGCTTTAAAAGCGTCTAACAGGGTGCCATCAAAACCAAAACGAATATTGCGATAGGCGGTATTGCGTAAACGGAATCGTAAGCTGCGCATCACCAGCCAGGGCAAGACAATAATAAATAGTAAAAACAGTACTCCTGCCAAGGGGGGATAAAACTCTTGCGCGAAGGTATAAATAGCAAACAACATAACCGCAACGATACGCCCTTTTAAAATCGTTATGGGATTAGCGAGATACTCAAAAGAACTATCATCTAGCCGGGTATTCCCATAAAAATATTGATTTGTTCTAACCTTGGCCCAAGCAGAGTAAACACCCAGCGTAATAATGCTAAGAAAAATATTGACTATCCATATCTTGAAATATTCCTTACCGCTACCCAAAAAGCTAAATCCCAGGCGTTGGACTTTACTAGTATCTTCCGCCATTCCGTAAATGGTCGCTGCGGCCCTATTATTATCCTGATTCACCAAACTCAAGTCATCTTGTGTAGAAGCATCAATCACGCAAACTTCAGCTACAGCCTCCACCGGTTTCTGGCCATTATTATCTTGAGCTACTGGCTGCTCCGGCGGCGAAGATTCGGGCTCATCTTCCGGCTCAAGTGTAATTAATTCCTCTAGATCAGTAGTTACCCGCTCTTCCAGAATCACCAGAACACCGATATCAGCTAATTTTTGCTGGTAAAGTTTAGCTTTATTCTCTGGTAGTGACTTTTTTAACACCGTCCGACTGGCAGAAAAGATTTTCTCAGATTTCTCTTCGGTTATTTTAAACAGTGCAGAAAAATCACCGAGAACCTTATCTCTATCGGGGGCTAGCAATTGCCCCTTAAAAACCACATCAAATAACTTATCGGACATTTTGCATCTCCATTTTTCTTTAATAATTGCTATCCCTCTGTATCTGTATGGTTTACAGACTATCACCTTATCCAACTATTTATAAAACCTTAATCCTCAGGATAAGCATCGACCATAACCGCCCTCTCCCTTATAGGCGTATTAATGGTGACGTGGTGAATAGCACTACCTTAAGCGGAACTTGCTGTTATAGGATGGATTATAATCCACCATTTTTGCCGGATTACGCGATAAAACGCCTCGCTATCCAGCCTGCGACACCTTCAAAGCGTTTCAGGCCGTGTCATTCGTGGCGTGGTTAGATACTTCTTTACTCATTGGGTACTCCGAACAAAAAAGTTATTGGCATAGTACAGATGCCAAGAGCACAAGAGGGTCCAGCTCAAATAGAATAAGGACGCTTAAACCTAGAAAAATCTCCATCATGGTTTTAATAGCATTAAATTTTACTACTTGATGGGCACTGGCCCAACTACAATTAGACAGGTGAAATCAGTCAAACTCTGCCGCGTATTTTTCAATCCACTCTGCGGCGGCCTGATCACCATCCAAAATACGACCCTCTTTTTCAAAAACCATATTCTTATAGTGTTCTATCTGGCACACCTGCTGCACCATCCTGGATTTATACGCCTCGGCCTTATTAGTAAAGCGTACACCAATCTCATAGTGACCCTCTTTACTTCGGCACCACATAACTTCGCCTGTGCCATGATAGGCCGGAGATACGGAGGGAATATCAATATAAACCTGACAACCTACCGTGATTTTGTCTGTCACTTCACAAGATAAACCTCCGCGACTAACTGTAGTCATATGACTAGAAGTTTCAGGCTGTGGTCTATCTATAGCCAGGTTCACATCGATTGGTATGTCTGTGGGATGTCGAACAAAACGCCTCATAGCGACTCCTTTTATTCGCACACAGTTTGCCTCAATGGCCTCTTACTTGATTATAGACAAAATCTCCTGTTCTTCTTTACAAAAGGTCAGCGTAGGGAGAAGTAACATCCAGGTCGATGGCCTGGTCATAACCGGGAACAGTGATCTCACGACTTGAAAGACCAAGGTCATCGCCGTTTAGTACGTTGTGATTGAACTTATAAATAGGTAGTCCCTCTGCTCTGTTGGCAGCCTCATCATAGGCCGCAGCCCGCTCCCTAACTGCCTCATTGCGATCTAAATAGCATTTCATTACATCCCCACTGTGTTTTTTGGCCAACATTTTGTTGACAATATGGGGAGCGATAACCGTCGCAGATGCATTGTTGCCGCCAAAACCTTTGGAATTAAGAATCGCAGAATCTATTCCCTCGGGGCCTACCTCAACGTGCTCACTGCTAAACTGCAGATTACTGTCATATACATCCTCAGCGACATGATCGATAGTGGCAATACCCGGAATAAAGCCATCCGACCATAGCCCCAGGGTTGCCATTAACTGGTCACCAGCGGAGGCCCCAATCGAATGTCCTAAATAGGCCTTAATCGCCGCCACCGGCCAATTTTCAATACCAAAAGCCTTGGCCGTTTCATTAAGAATATGGGATTCAGTTACTCGGTTCTGTGGCGTACTGGTACCATGGGCCTGTACAAAAGAGCGTTGCCGTATGGACTCATCACCCAATAGGGCACGAGCTGACGCTAGTGCTTTAGCGACCGTGACATAATTGCCAACACCTGGAGAAGCAATCGACTTCTTATGGCCATCCGCACTCACAAAACATCTGTTACCGCGCCATAAACATTCGCACCCAACTCAACTGCCAGCTCATCATCCATCAAAAATACATACTGGGAAGATTCAGCGATAGTAAAACCACAGTTGCTGCTAAAGGGACGAGCGGCACGGCGATGATTGGCTTGCGTCAGACCCAAACTGGCATCCAGTGCTAATAGTTCCTTATCAGTCGCCAAGGCACCCATCGCGCTATAACCATCCATTACATCAGACACCACTGGGGCCTCACTGCTGCCCACCAGAACAACACGGGCAACACCATGTTTAATATCGCTAACCCCCTGACGCAGGTTATATAAAAACGTGGCACAGGCACCTATAGACGTCCCGGTACTCCCCATACTGCCCAGAACATAGGCATTGATAAAATCAGCTGGCATCTCAGCAAAGCCAAAGGGACAATGTTTAGAGGTAGTGCGTTTATCATTAAAACGCGCTCCTATCATACCGCCATAACCATTCTGGTCTAACTGCCCCATGGCACTACCTGCATAAACACTGATCTGGTCGGGGCGAACACGACGGCAGATTTCTTCCCATTCGACACCCATCGACTGCACTGCATCAGAAGCACCATAGACTGCCATCTGCAGACCACGAGGATGATTTCTCGCAGGATAAAGAGAACCGGGATTGAAACCACTAGGTAATTGACCCGCCGCTTGAACCAGGGTATCCCGATAAGTAGGTAATAAAAATTCAGTTTCACCATCGATATCGACCCGTACCATTTTGTCTTCCAACCGATAAACATCCCAATTCTCAGGAATGTGGGACGGCAGGTGCCGAGCCTTGAGAATAAAACTCGCAGACTCCCCACCGAACACACTGACCGGAATACGCTTATTAAAGCGCACGGCGTTAATATCAAAATGATCAGGTTCAATCTGGCGAATCAGGGTATGATCGAGAATATACTGCTTTTGTTGATCATTCAGAGCGTCAGCCAAATCCAGCTTCATTAACGCCGCAAGACTGGTATAGGTCCGCTCAGCTGCAGCCTGGTCCAACTTATCGATAATCAGGCGTCGATAGCCATGATGAAAAGAGCTTCTGCCCGCCGGATTTATACCACCAAATCCCGCTATAACCGGTATCCGCACCATATTTTATCCGCCTTAAGACAAGTATTGAATCAATGAATAAGACGCATTCTACTCTGATTATCTGTACATAAATAAAACAAAATAGTCATATAATAGTATTATATAGACAAATCATTGACCCAAGGCACTAGCATGCAACATGTCACCCTTCTGGCTTTACCCAACTCCCTGGCCACCAGTATCAGCCTGCCACTGGAGATGTTGAACGCCGCCAATCAAACCGCCCGGAGCCGGCACCGGAAGCAGTCCACCATCCAATTGGAGGTCGTCAGCAGTCATATTGGTTCAGTAAAAACGGCTGGCGGCTTGCAGGTATTGGCGACCGCCACCATCGATACTATTGGACAAACCGACCTGATCATTCTCCCCTCACTATGGCGCAATCCATTGCATACCCTGAAGCAACACATTTACTTGCTACCCTGGATAAAAAAAATGGCCGCTCAGGATGCGTTGATTTGTGCGGTAGGCACCAGCAGTTACTTCTTAGCAGAAGCAGGCCTTCTGGATAACAAACCCGCCACCACCCACTGGCACTATTGCGATCAATTCGCCAGACGCTACCCACAGGTCGACTTAAAACGTCAATACCTGATTACCCAGGCAGAAAACATCTATTGTGCCGGTAGTGTTAACTCGGTAGCAGACTTAATGGTGCATCTGGTAGAACGTTTCTACGGCCAGGATATTGCCCGACAGGTAGAAGCCCAGTTCTCACCAGAGATAAGACGCTCTTTTGAAAATCACGCTTATGCACAATTTGATAGCAGCCTGCATCAAGATGAAACCATTATCGAAGCACAGGAGTGGTTGCGCGTGCATATCACAGAGACCATCGACTTTAGGGAATTGGCCACTCGCCTAGATTTAAGTATGCGTAGCTTTAATCGCCGTTTTAAACAGGCGGCGGGGATTACCGCTGGCAACTACTTACAGCAGCAGCGCCTAGACAACGCTAAGGAATTATTGCGCACCAGCAATCTCAGCATTAGTGAGGTAGCGGCGCAGTCGGGTTATCAAGACAGCAGCTATTTTTGCGCTCGATTTAAAAAAGTCATGGGGCAAACGCCGCTGGTCTACAGAAAATCAGTGCGAGGGAAATTATTTAAAGTGATCTAATCTGAATAATAAAAATATCCACCGCAAGCGGAAAACAATCACCATCCAGAAACAAGATCATCCTAGAACACTCAGTAGAATTGTTCTCAAGACGGTGCTATTTTTTGTCAGTTGAAACGCAACAACTATGGACTGAAAGTCTATAGGTTGCTTTTGGGACTAAAAAAACGTAGGCATAGTGGGGCCTAGCACGAATGGTACTTACTTAAGGCTTAAGGCTAAAACCGAGGGGCTTTGAACCCGCTGTTCGCAATGCAAGGCCCACTATTGGTTGGAACCCCACGCCCTTTAGCGGGCCTTGCATGGCGAACAGCTACTCCGGTGGTACCTGGATACTGCACAGTCTAGCCACCCTCGGTAGTCACTACCCTCACCAGGGCGTGGGGTTCCAACCGAGTGGGGGTAGTGACTGCCGAGGGTGGCGGCGGGATACTACCGTCGCAAGCCGTTAACAGCGCTGCCCTTAAGTAAGTGCCATGCAGGCCTAGCACAACGTTTTGCAGGCCTCCAATTTAGCAACAACCTGCCGGATGAAACGACGATTTTCAATTCCAGATACTGACTAGAGCAATATCATTTGAGCAAAAAATTGTTTGATAAAATCAATCGACCCCTGAAATCTGAGAGGTTAATTTTAAGAGAGGGCCTTCAAGTTTGTTTCTTCCATGCCACATCATCCCTTAGGTAGGTGGGCACGGCCTCATCGGCTTGCAAAAGATGACCCAGCTGATACTTTCGCTGAGCAAGCACCGCAACAGCCGAAGCCCTTGGCAGCAATTGGTTGTCGATGATGGAAATTTCAGACGCACAGGCAATACGCTCGGCATAATTCCATCCGCTACCGACAGCAATCCAATGGCTATCGGAGCATGACTCTGGCAATGTTAGTTGTTCAGGAGCAGATAACTGTTCTTCTCCCTCCAGGACCACTAAACCATTAACTACGCAATGTATTCCCCAGTAAATTTCATCCATTCGAGCGTCCAAGGCACTGAGTACTCTCATGGAGGCAACTGTTGGATCACCGCCTGACACATTCTCGGAACTCAAGCCAGTCTGTGCCAATGCCGTTAATGTCGACACAGGGATTACGGGTAAATCTGCACCAAACGCCAACCCTTGAACAGCGCCAATGCAAATACGCAAACCGGTAAAGGAGCCCGGGCCACAACCAAAAGCAATAGCATCTAACTGACGCAGGGACGTTTCAGTCTGCGCCAGCAGATGGTCCACCATAGGCAGTAAACGTTGAGTATGTTCGCGCGGAGCCAGTTCAAAGCTTTCACCGATTAGCCCACCATCAACCTGCTTAGTATCGTCCAACAAGGCAACGGAACAGGCTTCGGTCGAGCAATCAATAGCTAATAATTTCATCTGCCTTTTTCTACTTAAAGGGTTACTTCAGGGTCTATATTCAAAGCGATTGAAATTTAGGTTTTAGAGTGCGTCCCTTATTTATTTATGGCAAGTTGTTCATGGCAAGGCGTTTGAACGCAGGAAACTGTCAATATTTCAAGTTCAAACTGTCAAATTCAAACAACGCAGCCATGGGCAAAAAGGGGGTGTGACGTGCATGGATGCACTAATGCCGCAGGCGCATGGATGCGCAGGAGCGGCCTATAACACCTAAATTTCAATCGCTT
>JAZFYA010000065.1:0-2892 GCA_036443315.1 Pseudomonadales bacterium | reverse complement strand
TATGTGCAACAATGAGCACAGCGAACGTACAGAAAGGAGTGTAGGCCGATGCGTCAATTGGAGCAATTTGTTAAGTTTTGGTGGCCAATTCTTCTCACTAAGATCAATTTTCAATCAGATCCTGTGTCAGTTTCATAGCTTGGAATTAAAAGGTGTCCTAGAACGCCAAGTATTCAAGCTAAATCTAAGTAAAATACTGTAACTAATTGATTTAAATATATTTTATATAAATATCTTTAGTTTACTTTTAGACTCTAAAGTATACCACAAAGCAATATAATATACTTTATGCCAATGAAAGTATATTATAATATCCCATGGTTTACTTTCGCCCTCAAAGGTAAATTAACCAAACAACCTAATGTAATTTCGAAATACAAACTGACGATTTCGCTGGTAGCCTGTGATTTCATTAAGAATATCTAACTTAACAAACTCATCTATTAACCCATTTGCCGCACGAGGGGTGACACCGAGGAAGTGAGCAACCACACCACTACTAACTACCGGTTTTTTGTACAAAAATAGTAAAAGTTTCCTGGCGTTTTCTGCTCGCCTACCTAACGTAACCATTTTCGCTTCCAATTCGTTACGCATAGCCATAATTTTTTGGAAAGTTTGCTTACTGCTTTCTGCAGTCTCAATGACTGCTTCCAAAAAGAATATCACCCATTGAACCATATCGTTCGACAATCTGACCTTTGTTAATGAGTCGTAATATGCAATTCTGTTCCTCTCTAAATAATCGGACAAATACAGAGATGGCTTATCTAGCAAACCTCGGTTAATTAAATATAAAGTAATTAATAACCGACCAATACGACCGTTACCATCCAAAAACGGATGTATGGTTTCAAATTGATAATGGCTAATCGCAATGCGAATTAGATCTGGAACATTAATTGACTCGTTATGCCATAACTTTTCAAGATCGCTCATCAATTCAGTAACGCTCTCATGATGAGGTGGGATAAACACAGCGTTGCTTAGACTAGTGCCTCCTATCCAGTTCTGCGAAATACGAAAATCCCCCGGCGCTTTATGTTCACCGCGTACTCCCTGTATCAAAATTTCATGTGTTTTTTTAAGGAGGCGAACTGAAAGCGGTACTTTCTCTAGTTCAGCGATAGCTGATGTCATTGCTTCAACATAATTTTGAACCTCCTGCCAATCATCCCGCTTTTCTGGGTCAATCTGCGATTCATCTAGAATAGCGTCATCAATATGCGTTTGCGTACCCTCTATTTTACTAGATTGGCTCGCCTCTTTAATAACATGCATATAAATGAATAGGTCTATGTCTGGAACTATTAGAGAAAATGCATTTAATTCTGCTAATGCTCGTGAGGCCATTTCCAATAGTGTATTGATTTTAGGACTATCCCAATTCCACTGTGAATTCACTGTATTTGGTTGGAAACTCTTATACTCATATTGCCGCACCAATCGCCCAGCAATATAATTTTCCATTTTTGTGTTTTTACTCATTGCCACTAACTCAACGTAATTTAAATTCTCAATATCTATTTATTTAATTTTTAATCGATTGGACTTTTTGATGAACTTAACGCCACCAGCAAGGGCACGAAAACCAGAGCGAAGCGGCGGTTTTTTTGATCGTGTGATCGGCATGGTAGCCGTCTAGATCGTGCAAGTCCATCCGTAGCCCTTGAAAGGAGGGAATTGATAGCCAATGGCAAGGGTGCCCGAAGAAACTGTTTCTTGTTGCCCAACAGGGAATACAGGTGAGAAGCAGCCAATGCGGGATCTGAAGGAAGCCGGCGGCGAAAGTGCCACCTAAACGAAAGTGAACCTTTGATAAGGCTGTTAGCGGGATGACGTGCCGACGCTCACCGAAGTCCAATATCCTTTCCGTAACGCGGCACAGTAGTGAAGATAGGTGGGTACTGATATAGATTGCTACCTTACCTGGTGAGGACCCGCTGATCCGATCAACAACATGCTTTTGTTACATATTTAGTACAACTTACTTGAAACAAGACGGTTTAAACTTACTCCTGATTCAGTGGCTTGAATGACCAACAGACGGTGAGTTTCAGGAGGAACACGCACCATAAATTTGCCGCTGTAACTTCTAGTCGCCAGTGGCTCCGGAATCTCTTCATTTTCTGCTTGCAAATCCGCAATACACTCATGCACTAGATGCCGAATACCCGCTAAAGCTTTTTCGGGGGTTCCTTCCAGCCAGCTTAAGCTCGGAAACTCGGCGCACAGGCCAACATGCTCTTGGTCGTCTTCAGACCAAGTGACACGGTATGTATAGCGGTCAATTTCTTTAGCCATTTTGCACCTCCAAACGCTCGATTGCTTGTAGCACCTGCCTTACTTGGTAAGGCTTTGCTTTACCTTTGGCATGCTGGATATTAACCCGTGGATCACCCTGCCAAGGTGTTTTATAAACCCTGTGACTAGAACCTGACTGCCTAGCCTGGCCAAAATATGAATCGCAGACTTTGCATAAGTCATTGAAACGTATACCTTTTGGGTTTTCCCTCATCTGATTGAGGATATCTAGATCAGTTGCCATAAACGAAATAGTATCATTATTGATACTACTGTCAAGCATTGTATCTATTGGAGGCTTGGGCTACGTGGGAGTGTAACGCTTGTATTTGGGGCATTTTGGTGTTTTCTGTTTTTCAAGTAAACACCAAAATGTCCACAAGATACAGTGGTTAAATGATTTACCATGATGTTTTACCCTTTCTATTTCACCGGTTCGCCTACCCCTCCGTCACCCCGCACCCTCCGTCATCCCGCGGCTTGACCGCGGGATCCAGTGATCTCGGCATAGAGATCACGCCATTTTGGATTGTCCTTCTCGACTAATTCTACCTTCCATTGCCTTTTCCATTCTTTTAACCGTTTCTC
>JAZFYA010000064.1:0-26164 GCA_036443315.1 Pseudomonadales bacterium | reverse complement strand
GTCAACATGCTTGCTGGGATAAATCAGCTTTATCCTTTGAAGTTAGAAATTTCAGATGTTTTTAGTCATTCGACAATCCAGGAATTAGGAGATCACATCAAAAAACTTTTGCAAGGAAAAGAGGCAGAATCGTTTCCCGCTCAATCGCCCCCTCTTGCTCAAGAACAGATTCAAAAAAAGCAGACTCGCATAGAATCTCTAGAGGAGGGTTCTGTAACCTTCAAAAATCATAAAATGGAACCCATGGCTATTGTTGGAGTTTCAGGAAGGTTTCCAGGAGCTTCGACCCTGGAAGAATTTTGGGAGATCCTTTCTTCCGGAGTAGATGCCGTTTGTGAAGTGCCGGCGAACCGTTGGGATACTTCTAAATATTACGATACCGAAACTTCAAAACCCAATAAAACAGTCAGTAAGTGGGCAGGAATTCTACAAGGGATGGATGAATTTGATCCTGGGTTTTTTAACATCTCTCCTAAAGAAGCAGAACTCATGGATCCTCAACAACGACTGTGTCTGGAGGAGTCATGGAAAGCATTTGAAAATGCAGGTTACAGTGAAAAACAAATTTCAGGGGAAAAAATTGGTGTTTTTATTGGAGTGCGGGCAGGAGATTATTTACATCGGTTACAAGAGCATGAAATTTCTCCCAGCGCGCATACGATGATAGGGAATGATTCTGCAATTTTAGCTTCACGAATTTCATATTATTTAAATTTAAAGGGACCTGCAATTTCAATTGATACTGCCTGTTCTTCTTCTTTAGTCGCATTGCAATTAGCAGCACAGAGTATTCTCGCCGAAGAATGTACAACGGCATTAGTTGGTGGAGTACATGTATTTAGTACAGAAAGACCTTATCTAACTGACAGTAATGCAGGAATGCTCTCGCCGAGTGGAAAATGTAAAACCTTTGATCATACCGCCGATGGGATTGTTCCAGGAGAAGCTGTTGGAATGATCGTAATTAAACCATTGAATCAAGCTATACAAGAACATGATCAGATTTATGGCATTGTTAAAGGGATTGGGATCAACCAGGATGGTAAAACGAATGGAATTACAGCCCCCAACAGCGAATCCCAATCCAGATTGTTTCAAGAAGTTTATGAAAGATATCAGGTTAACCCTCAAGAAATCAGTTATGTAGAAGCCCATGGAACAGGAACTAAACTCGGCGATCCAATAGAAATCAAAGCCTTGAGTAATGCCTTTAGAAAATGGACTCTTCAAAATCAATTTTGTGCAATTGGATCAGTTAAAACAAATGTTGGTCACACTATAGCCGCTGCAGGAATGGTCAGCCTGATTAAAGTTTTGCTTGCAATGAAACATCAAAAATTGCCTGCGACACTTCATTACTCTAAAGCAAATGAACACATTAATTTTAAAAGCAGCCCATTTTATGTCAATCAAGAGCTCACAGAATGGCAAACAAAAGAAGGAGAAAAAAGACTGGCTGCTATTAGTTCTTTTGGATTTAGCGGGACGAATGTGCATGTAGTATTGCAAGAAGCTCCAAAACTTCCACAAAATATTTTTGAACAACTCCCTCTTCAATTGGTAAGCATTTCTGCAAAAACAAAAAATGCACTTGAAAAGCAGTTTGAAAATTTATTGAAATACCTTGAGAGATCGCCAGAAAACTATAGTTTGGAACAAATTAGTTATACCTTAAATACCAAACGAACCGTATTTCAATGTAGATCTATTTTTATTGTAGAGTCAATCGAGCAATTCTGTCAGTTGTTAAAAAAGGTGCTTGATAAAGAAGAAGATGAAAATTATCTTATTGGAGAAAAACTGACACTAAAAAATAAAAAATATTATTTATTTGAAGAAGCACTGGAGCTTTTAACAGATTCAATTGCAAAAGAATCAGAAAATATTCAGAAATATAAAAGAAAATTATTTGCCCTTGGCGAACTTTATCTTCAGGGATGTGATGTTGATTGGAAATTTTTGTATAGAAATAAAATCATATTACCTGTTAGTCTTCCCGGCTATCCCTTTGCAAAAGAAAAATACTGGATAGATACAGCAGTTGCCGGACAGCGGACAACAACAGCCGCTATCTCTGCGATACTTCATCCCTTACTGCACAGCAACACGTCCGATCTGATCGAGCAAAACTATACGTCTACGTTCAGTGGTGAAGAATTCTTCTTAAGAGATCATCAGGTTAATGGACAAAAAGTGCTGCCTGGGGTGGCTTATCTGGAAATGGCACGGGCGGCCATCTCGCAAGCCTCGCCCACGCAACCAGCATCAAGCACCTTGGCATTACATGACATCGTCTGGGTACAACCGATTGTCGTCACAGAAAACAAACAAGTCACGATCGCCTTGTTTGCTACTGATGATGGCGCCATCGATTATGAAATTACCAGCACCGAGGCAGAACGAGAGATCGTCCACTGCCAGGGTCAAGGGGTATTCAGTAATAAGCCGTTCCTCGCCAAACTGGATATCGAACAGTTACGAGGGCAAATGCAGCAGGGTAGGTTAGAAGCCGCCAGCCTCTATCCGGCTTTTGCCAAGATGGGCCTTAACTATGGAGCCTCTCATCAAGGTGTAACAGCAATATATCAAGGAGACAATCAATTATTGGCTCAACTAAACCTACCCGCTGTGGTTGAAAGCAGTCAAAAGGATTATCTGTTACACCCCAGCTTAATGGACAGTGCACTGCAATCGACGATAGGCTTAATAGCAGACATCAATCACCTCCCCAGTCAGCCGTGGTTACCCTTTGCCCTGGAAAGTGTTGAAGTTCTATCTGTTTGCACCCCGACGATGTGGGTCTGGGTGCGTTATACCCAGGGTAGCTCAGCGTCGGATACAGTCCAGAAGTTGGATATTGATCTGTGCGATGAGCAAGGCACTGTCTGTGTGAGGATGCGAGGCTTTTCCTCCCGGCTGCTGGAAGGGAATGTTATTACCGCCTCGTCAGACCGGATAGAGACATTAATGGTCAAACCGGTTTGGCGAAAAGAGCTTGCAGAAACCTCATCGGCTGTTGTTGCCTATACGGGCCACCGAGTTTTTCTCTGTGGTTTCAAGTCGATCCATAAGGCCTTACAGAAAAAAATGCCGCAGGCCGTTTTAATTGATGCTAAATCGAAAGCAAGGACATTAGCGAAGCGTTTTAAGGATGACGCCCTACAACTGTTTGCAGCCCTGCAGACCATTATAAAAGGCAAACCTACTGACACTATTTTGATACAGGTGCTGGTACCGAATCAAGGTCACGCACAAGTGTACGCGGCTTTATCGGGTTTACTTAAAACCGCCCAACTAGAAAATCCGAAAATCGTTGCTCAAGTAATTGCGGTCGAGGCAGATGCATCGGCAGACACGGTGTATCAACGGCTTGAGGAAAACAGCCATGCTACGCAAGCACAGCAGATTCGTTATGAGCAAAACATCCGTTTAGTGGCTGGCTTTGAAGAATGTATCCCGGCCAAGGAAAGTACAGAGAGTCCTTGGAAAGCCAGGGGGGTGTATTTAATCACAGGGGGTGCCGGGGGCTTGGGCCTGATTTTTAGCCAGGCGATAGCGGAACAAGCCAAAACCCCGACATTAATATTAACCGGCCGTTCAGCATTAGATAAATCGAGAGAAGCAAAGCTGGAAACACTGCGAGCCTTAGGTGCGATTGTTGAGTATAAGCAAGTAGATGTGACAGACAAGCAGGCGGTGCACAGTTTAGTGCGGACGATTGAGCAAGACTTTGGTCCATTAAATGGAATTTTGCACAGTGCAGGGATTAATAACGATAATTTTATATTGAAAAAAACGCGAGAAGAATTTGCAGCGGTTTTAGCGCCCAAAGTAGCGGGCACGGTGAATCTCGATGAAGCGAGTCAAGACGTAGATTTAGACTTTTTTGTTTTATTTTCCTCCCTTGCAGGATCTTTGGGCAATGCGGGTCAGGCAGACTATGCCACGGCGAATGGATTTATGGATGCCTATGCCCATTATCGCAATGACTTAGTGGCCACTCAGCAACGTCATGGTCAGAGTTTGTCGGTGAATTGGCCATTATGGCAAGGCGGTGGTATGGGTATGGATGCCACTACTGAGCAACTGATGAAGATGGCTGCTGGCATGGTTGCGATGCAAAGTGCCAATGGGTTAAACGCATTGGTGCAAAGCTTATCGTCAGGTGCATCGCAAGTGTTAGTGATGGAAGGGGACCGAAAACGGTTTTACGCCTATATTGAAGGTGCGCATCATGAACCCAGCCGGGTTTTAGAAGGCATAGACAGCTCTCTCACTGTCGATGGAGACGACACCTTTGCAGCACGGGTGACCGACTTCTTAAAGAAACAGTTGGCGCAGGTGCTGAAATTGCCCGCGCATCGAATTCAGGCGAGTGAGCCTTTGGAAAACTACGGCATTGATTCAATACTGGCCATGCAGTTGACCAATGCCTTAGAAAAGACCTTTGGCTCTTTATCAAAGACGCTGTTTTTTGAATACCAGACGATTCAAGAAGTCAGCGATTATTTTATAAAAGCCTACCGGCCGCAGTTGCTTAAACTGTTGCAGAAAGATGAGACGCCCATTATCCAGAATCCAACCCAAGCGACCCTGCCCGTGGATGTACCACTCAAAACAGTCGAGTTGAGTCGACGCGATCGGCATCGATTTAGCTTGGTGCCTGGACAAACCGCACATTCTGCTGCAACCGGCCCGTTGGATATTGCCATCATCGGGCTTTCGGGTAAATACCCGCAAGCGGAAAACCTTGAGGCCTATTGGCACAACTTACGTGAAGGAAAAGATTGCATCACAGAAATTCCTGCAGAGCGTTGGGACTGGCGTGACTATTATACCGAGGACCGCAGCCAGGCCGGACGTCATTACAGCAAATGGGGTGGCTTTATTGCAGATGTGGATAAATTTGACCCCTTGTTTTTCAATATCTCACCACGCGAAGCGGAATTGATGGATCCGCAAGAACGCTTGTTTTTAGAGCATGTGTGGATGGCCATGGAAGACGCTGGTTATGCTCGTAGCGTATTACAAATTTCCAGAGAGGATGATTTGCCAGGACAGGTCGGTGTGTATGCGGGCGTGATGTACAGTGAATACCAGCTACTGGGCGCTGAATCAAGTCTGCAAGGGCAACCTATGGCTGCAGGAGGTGTTAACGCCAGCATCGCCAATCGCGTGTCCTATTTCTTGAACCTGTATGGACCGAGCCTGACGGTTGATACCATGTGTTCCAGTTCCTTAACCAGTATCCACTTGGCTTGCCAGGATTTAAAACAAGGGCGTACTGATTTAGGCATTGCGGGCGGTGTCAATATCAGTATTCATCCGAATAAATACCTGCTTCTCAGTGCGGGCCAGTTTATCTCCAGTCGCGGGCATTGTGAAAGCTTTGGTAAAGGCGGTGAGGGCTATATTCCCGGAGAAGGGGTAGGCGTTGTGTTACTAAAACGGCTTAGCGAGGCCGTACGGGATGAAGATTCTATTTATGGTGTGATTAAAGGCAGTGCGGTCAATCACGGAGGTAAGACCAACGGGTATACGGTGCCGAATCCAAATGCACAGCAAAGGGTTATTAGCCAGGCTTTAAAAGAGGCACAAATCAATCCCCGCACAATTAGTTATATCGAAGCTCATGGGACAGGCACGAAACTGGGAGACCCGATTGAAATCACGGGGTTGGTCAAAGCCTTTAGCCAAAGCACCGATGAAAAACAGTATTGCGCGATTGGCTCGGCCAAGTCGAATATCGGTCATTGCGAAAGTGCGGCGGGGATTGCGGGTTTAACCAAAGTCTTGTTGCAAATGCGCCATGGTCAACTGGTGCCGTCGCTGCATTCCGAGGTACTGAATCCGAATATTGATTTTGAGAACACACCATTTGTGGTGAATCAGGCATTGAAAGACTGGCAAGCACCCACCCTTGATGGAAAAAATTATCCCCGTATAGCCGGAATATCATCGTTTGGAGCGGGCGGATCGAATGCCCATTTGATTATCGAAGAATATGTTGAAAAAGCAGCAGAGGAAAGGTTAGGGATTGAAGTGAGTAGCCCTTATTTGATTGTGTTGTCGGCGAAGAACGAGGAACGATTAAGCGCAGCGGCTAATAATCTTAAAGCCTACATAGCCAATAATGAAGAACGCACAACGCGCAAGCTAAGCGATATTGCCTATACCCTGCAAGTAGGCCGTGAAGCGATGGAAGAGCGCTTAGGTTTGATTGTAACATCCCAAGAAGAACTACAAGAAAAACTGCAAGCCTATTTGGTAGGCGAAGACAGCATAGAAGATTTATACCGTGGTCAGGTTAAACGCAATAAAGACACTCTGGCAGTTTTTACAGCGGATGAAGAATTACAGGAAGCCATTGGCAAATGGATACAAAGAGGAAAATATGCGAAGTTATTGGATCTTTGGGTAAAAGGCTTAGTATTCGATTGGAATAAGTTGTATGGGGGGAGCAAACCACGACGCATCAGTTTGCCCACCTATCCGTTTGCAAAAGAACGCTATTGGGTGCCAGAGGACAGAGGGCAGAGGACAGAAGGCAGACAAATTAATAAACCGGTCTTATCACTCATACCTACGGCGCTTGCTGATCCTCTTGCCGTAGCGAGCGCTTTTTCATCGCCAGGTACCTTGGCAAAACACAGTTTATCGCCTCTTGAGGTTGGATATAGTGCCGAGGGAACCTTGTCGGCACCGATATCATTGAGTGCCGCTTCCTGTCCTATTGCGCTATACGACTATGGACAGGGTGTGTTTTGTATCAAAGTCGATGAGGCTAAATCACTTGAAGAGGCCCCGCTATCGTTAGAAGACTTGAATCTTGGATTAGCGGAAAGTTTTCGTGTCCTTGCCCAGCAAACGACCGCCAAGGTGGTGATACTTGACGCCGTGGAAGCGCTCTTTTTATCCATCACGGGAAAAGACAAAGCCCGGTTATTTCAGCAAAAAATCCCCCTGTTGCCCTTACATTGCCCGGTCCCCGTTATTGCTGTTATGAAAGGTGACTGTAGCGGTTTTGCCTGGTTACTGGGCAGCGCGTGTGACTTGATGATTTGCAATGAAGCGGCGGCTTACGATTATTGCACGCCATTCTCAGATGGAGAGTTGTTTGAAGAGGAGTTTCACTTTTTTGCAACCCGCTTTGGTGACGCGTTTGCGCAGGCCTTGGTGATTGCCGGAAAACGGTATACCGGTAAGCAGCTCAGAGAAAACGGGTTGTGTATGCCCATCGTGGCAAAGGACGACATTGATGATCATGTTTTGGCGATGGCTTATCGCTTAGCACAGATGCCACGGCAATCCTTGTGTTTGTTAAAACAGCATCTTGCGCAAGAGATGGTGCACTGTACGGAAAAACTGCTGATCTCGTCAACACCCTTGGCGGCAAGACACGCTGTCGCGAAAGAGACGAAAGACAAGCCAGCCTTATCTCTGTATGGCTTAAACGTGACGTCCCTAGGTGAAGACCCTGTTGTTAAAGGTAGTCATGCCGATGATAGTTTCGACCTTGGTGAGTCTCAATCCATCAACATTGGCTCGGAAGTCGTCCATGTAGAGGCCTATCAAAATGGCATCCTTGTTGTCAGATTGGTTGACAAAGCCAGTAAAAATACGTTTTCAGAGGAATTCTTACAAGGGATAACAGAGGCTTTTGATCATATTCGTACCAGCTCTGCTTATAAAGTTGTAATACTCACTGGCTACGACCAGTATTTTGCTTGCGGCGGTACCAAGGATGGTCTGCTGGCGATTCAAGACGGCAGCATTAAATATTCAGATGCGCCACTGTATGAGTTGCCGCTATTTTGTGATATTCCCGTTATTGCGGCGATGCAGGGTCATGGTATCGGTGCCGGCTGGTCTCTGGGTATGTTTTGCGATATCAACATCTTGAGTGAAGAAAGTGTTTACACAAGTCGTTTTATGGAATTCGGGTTTACACCCGGTTTTGGTTCTACATTGATCTTTCCTGCACGCTTAGGACAAGATCTCGGTCGAGAAGTATTACTAACGGCCAATGAATATAAAGGGGAAACACTCAAAGATAGGGGGATCAACATACCGATTGTCCCACGTGCTGATGTTTATTCTTGCGCAATAAAAATGGCCAATCAAATGGTGCTGGCATCCAGAGAACGATTAATTCAGTTAAAAATCGACAATAGCCAACATTTACGTTCTCAATTAAAAACTGTTATTGCGCAAGAACTAGCGATGCATGATAGAACTTTCATTGGCAATGAAAAAGTTTTGCAAAATGTTCAAATGAATTTTCAGCAACCTGTCGCGAAGGTTGAGAAGGTATCTATACCTGAAATGCAGGATAAGGCGCTTATAGAAAATAACGATCATCTCCTGGATAACATTCGCAAGACCCTGAAAAAGACCTTGGCGGAAGAACTGCATATCAAAGCGGAGTACATTGATGATGACATGCCCTTTGTCGATTTGGGCCTGGATTCGATCACCGGTGTGATGTGGATGAGAAAAATCAATCAAGTCTACGACCTCTCCATTGAGGCGACCAAGGTATACAACTATCCTACCCTGGCGGAATTATCGACTTACCTGCTCGGCGAAGGAAAACAACAGGGCTGCTTTGCACCGGCTAGGCAAGCCGCCAAGGCTCAAACGGTAGCTCCAGCCCAACACCTTACGCCAGCTCCCGTTGACAAAGCTTTGGTCCATCCGACCCTGTTGCCTCTTAAAAAATCCCGCGTACATCCTGGCGTAATAGAACATTCTGTACAAAACCAACAGGCTTCTTCACCACTTACCACGCCAGTCATTGCCGTTATCGGCATGGCGGGTCAATTTCCCCAGGCCAACACCCTGGATGAATTCTGGGAGAACCTGTCGCAAGGTAAATCCTGTATCTCAGAAATCCCGGCGGAGCGCTGGTTGATCGAAGAGTATTACGATCCCGATAAGCAGGTGCCGGGAAAAACTGACTGTAAATGGATGGGCGTTTTAGACCCTGTTGCCGAATTCGATCCCTTGTTTTTTAACATCTCACCCCGTGAAGCGGAATTGATGGATCCACAACAACGGTTATTTTTACAAAACAGTTGGCACTGTATTGAAGAAGCCGGTTATAACCCGATGCAGTTATCGGGGAGCAAATGTGGTGTTTTTGTCGGCTGTGGTGTCAGTGACTATGGTCATTTACTGGGCCAGGATGCACTTAGTGCGCAGGGGCTGCTGGGAGCAGCCACCTCGATTCTCGCCGCTCGAATCGCCTACCTACTCAATCTTCAAGGGCCGTGTTTATCGATTGACACCGCCTGTTCCTCCTCCCTGGTCGCCATCGCCTCCGCCTGTGACAGTCTGGTGTTAGGCGGCAGTGACCTGGCCTTAGCCGGTGGCGTCTGTGTGATGGCGGGGCCATCGATGCATATCATGGCCAGTAAAGCCGGTATGCTGTCGGCGCAGGGTCGCTGCTTTACCTTTGATCAACGTGCTGACGGTTTTGTGCCCGGCGAAGGCGTCGGTGTGGTGTTGCTCAAGCGCCTTGAGGATGCCACCCGAGACGGTGATCGCATTGCCGGCGTGATCCGTGGTTGGGGGGTGAATCAAGACGGTAAAACCAATGGCATCACCGCGCCGAACCCGGATTCACAAGCTCGCCTGGCGCGGGAGGTTTATCAACAAAACCATATTAACCCGGAACAGATCCAGTTAATTGAGGCTCATGGTACCGGCACGAAATTAGGTGATCCGATTGAGATTGAAGGTTTAAAAACAGCGTTTAACGCCTTTACTGACAAGACGCACTACTGCGCGTTGGGATCGGTCAAGAGCAATATTGGTCATCTACTGCCAGCGGCAGGCGTTTCCGGTGTAATTAAACTGCTGCTGGCCTTAAAACACCGGCAGATCCCTCCGACTATTCACTATGAACGCTTAAATGAACATATAAACCTGGAAGGCTCGCCTTTTTACATTAACACGGAGAATAAGGCCTGGGCTGTTGATAAAGGAACTAAACGCCGGGCGGCGATTAGTTCCTTTGGGTTTAGTGGTACCAATGCGCATCTTGTTATCGAAGAATATGTAGAACAGTCGACAGTGGTCAGTGCTCAGTCGTCAGTAAAAGCAGGACCGCAATTAATTGTCTTGTCAGCGAAGAATGAAGATCGGTTAAAAAAAGTTGCACATAACTTACATCATTATCTAACTGCCCACTGCCCACTGTCCACTGCCCACTTTCAGTCTATGGCCTATACCCTACAGGTGGGACGTGAAGCGATGCAAGAACGTCTGGCTATGATCGTTACCTCCGAAGAAGCACTACAGGAAAAACTCATAGCCTTTTTAGATGGCGAAGAAGACATAGAAGACATCCATCGAGGACAAGTCAACCGTAATAAAGAGACCTTGGCGGTTTTTACCGCCGATGAAGAATTACAGGAAGCGATTGGCAAATGGATACAACGTGGAAAATACTCGAAGTTATTGAGCCTTTGGGCGAAGGGTTTAGCATTTGATTGGAATAAGCTGTATGGGGAGAACAAACCACGGCGCATCAGTTTACCTACCTACCCGTTTGCCAAAGAACGGTATTGGGTGCCAGAGGGCAAAGCAGTAACGTTACCAAACAGTGTCATCAGTCGATTGCATCCCTTGGTGCATGAAAACACCTCTACCTTATCGGAGCAGCGATTTAGTTCGACATTTACAGGGGAGGAGTTTTTCTTAAAAGACCATCAGATTAAAGGGCAAAAGGTATTACCCGGTGTTGCCTATTTGGAAATGGCTCGAGCCGCAATAGCGCAGGCAACCGAGACTAAAGTTGAAAACGATTCGACCTTCATCCAGTTCAGCAATATTGTTTGGGCTAGCCCTCTTGTTGTTGGCAATGATCCCCAACAGGTGCATATTGGTTTATTAGCGGAAGAATATGAGCAAAGCGGCAAAATTGCTTATGAGATTTATACACAGGAAGAAGGCTCGGAAGAAGACATTGTGGTGTTCAGTCAGGGGGTTGCTACTGTCAGCACGGCCAATCAGGTCCCGGCCCTCGACCTTACGGATCTACAAACCAGGACCAAACAAAGTAAGCTGAGTGGCGAACAGTGCTATAAAGTGTTTAAAGAAATAGGCATTGACTACGGCCCAAGCCATCAGGGTATTGCTGAGCTCTTTGTCGGTAGCAAGGAAGTGTTGGCGAAATTGTCATTGCCGTCATCAGTCGAGAAAACCCACGCATCGTTTATCTTACACCCCAGTTTACTGGACGCCGCCCTCCAGGCATCCCTGGGTTTAATGGACAAAAATTTAGCAGGCCAATCAGCCTCGAAGCCCGCCCTACCTTTTGCCCTGGAATCCCTTGATATCTTTGGCCCTTGCAATGAATCGCTATGGGCCTGGGTGCGTTACGCTGAAGGCAGTTTAGCCGCGGTTAAGGCACAGGAACCTTCAGAGAAAATTAAGCCCTTAGATATTGATCTGTGCAATGATGAAGGCGTGGTGTGTGCCAGGATGAGAGGCCTGCAGATGGACTCGGTAGCGCTGCCGCAACACGCTGAAGTTTGCCGTCGAACAGCTTACTATTTGAAAAAGGGATGGCAAGCATCTTCCACCGAAGATAAGGAGCCTTCACCCCCTGTTGCGCAAAAAACGGCTGCATTGGTGATAATTTTCCATCATCAAGGGACCCGAAAACTGGCAGAAGCGATTGCATCTGCTTGCCATCAAGCGGTATTACTCGACAGCGCGGCAATGCCAGTGGCAGCGGTCAAAAAGCAAATTTCTCTCTGTACCGCCTGGATTGATTTGACGGGATTAGCTCAAGAGCCTTTCAGCCCCAGTACGGTGCCTCTTGCTCTCAAACCGCTGCTGCCGTTGCAGATGTTATTAGAAGCAAAACCTTCCCACAGCATCTGCTTATTACAGGTCACCCAGGGATTAGAATCCTACCAAAATGAGTCGGTTTGCCTGGCCGGCGCGGCATCGACCGGCTTATACCGTATGCTGCAAAGTGAATATTCCGCCGTTAGCTGTCGGCACCTTGATTTAGCCCCTGAACAGCAAGCCGTTGATACGCAGGCCGCCCTTATTTTAGAAGAACTTAACATGCAATCCAACGCCGTGGAGGTTTGCTATCGGCATCAAAAACGTTATACCGCTGTGTTGGAGGCAGAGGCATTTGCGCCAGCGTTGGCAAAAAAGAACATGCATTTTAACAAGGAGCAGGTGCTTCTGGTCACGGGGGGTACTCGGGGGCTTGGATTGCTTTGTGCCCGTCATCTAGTAACTCAGTACGGGATCAAACAGGTCGTCCTAACTGGCCGTGAGGTCTTTCCACCTAAAGAGACATGGGATCACCCGGAACAATTTTCCGCGTCGATACAAGAAAAGATCACATCTATTCAGACACTCGAAGCCTTAGGTGCTTCTGTGCGTGTTTTGTCATTGCCCTTAGATAATATCGAGAGCATGCACGTTGCCATCCAAGATATTGAATCCTCCATGGGTTCGATTGTGGGTATTATCCACGCAGCCGGCATGGGGGATTTTCAAAATCCCGCCTTTATCCGTAAGTCTCCGGAGAGTATGGCCAAGGTCTTGTCCCCTAAAATTCAAGGAACAATGAATCTACTGCAAACCGTGGATACCAGCCATCTTAAATTTGCACTGCTGTTTTCTTCCGTATCGGCCATCGTACCCACTCTGGCCGTAGGACAAAGCGATTATGCCATGGCAAACGCCTTTATGGATTACTACGCTGAAGTCCATCACCACGCATCGCCGGTTGTGAGTATTCAATGGCCGAGCTGGAAAGAAAGTGGTATGGGGGAAGTCACCAGCCAAGCGTATGCGAATACGGGACTGCTAAGCATAACCGATCAGGAAGGGCTGGATTTCTTAGACCACATTTTAGCCAACCTGCATCTTTCTGTTGTTATGCCTGTGATGGTGGATCCCGCGACATTTAACGCGGGCATGTTATTGCAGCCACAACTCGATGAAGTGGCCATAAAAAAACTACCGCTGTCTATCACAACAAAATATGAAGCGCCCACGGAAAAGCGCGTAGAGACAGCAGTAAAACATCAAGTACAAGCCTTTCTGCAGGTTTTATTTGAAGCTGAATTAAAGATGCAAGCCGGACAACTGGATGAACAAACCTCGTTTGCCGATTATGGTGTTGATTCGATACTGCTGGTGCAAATTTTACAAAAACTCAATCGCGAGCTAAATCTTGAGCTGGATCCTTCCATACTACTGGAATATCCCACCCTGGAGTCGTTGACCTTATGGCTGGTTAACGCGCACCCCGCCAGTATCGTCCAACGATTAGCCATCAATGTCACGACGGAAGACACGTCTGATGCAGTCGCGCTATACACGGCTTCACCTGTACGTGCAGAGGACAACAAGAGACGCCCGCCGCTGCGATCCGGGATGGCACACCGGCGTCTTCAATCCAGTCTAGGCAATCAAGCCATTGCCGTGATCGGTATGGCTTGTCGTTTCCCCAAGGCGTTGGATATCGATGCTTATTGGGCATTATTGTCCCAGGGCCACAGCGCCATTGAAAAAATTCCTGAAACCTGCTGGGGTCTGCAAACCGACTATTATGCCGGTTTAATCGACGACATCTATGGACTGGACCCCGACTTTTTTATGCTCTCTCTGGAAGACGCGCAAGCGATGGACCCTCAGGCCCTAGTCCTGTTAGAAGAAAGCCTGAAGGCACTCTATCATGCAGGCTACACACACGAATCTATGAATGGTTCCAATACGGGCGTTTATATTGGCGCACGCAGTCAGCCTTCTGCCGATGCATCTCTGCTAGAAAAAACGCGTAATCCCATAATGACCGTGGGTCAAAATTATTTAGCCGCGAATCTTTCTCAATTTTTTAACTTCCACGGCCCGGCTTTAGTCATTGACACGGCTTGTTCTTCCTCTTTGGTGGCGATGAAGATGGCTGCAGAAGCCTTGCAATCAGGCACTATCGATTCAGCCCTGGTTGGGGGGGTGAGCCTATTAACCAATCCCAGTGCTCACGCACTGTTTGCTCAACGCCATTTATTACAGGAGGACGGTCAATTTCATATTTTAGATCGTCGTGCGACTGGCATCGTGCTGGGCGAAGGTGCAGGCATGGTGTTATTAAAGCCCTTGTCGCAAGCGGAAAAAGACGGTGATTGCATTTATGCGGTAATTGACGCCATCGCGATTAATAACGATGGCAGAACTGCGGGGCCGGCAACACCTAATATCGCCGCACAAAAAGCCGTGATGCTTGCCGCCTTACAACAGAGTAGTTGCAAGGCGGAGCAAATGCAGTACCTCGATATCAATGGTTCCGGCTCTGAAGTGACCGATTTACTGGAAATCAAAGCGATAGAGTCCGTTTATCGCTCCCAGCCATCGCAACCATTTTATTTGGGATCTATGAAACCCAATATCGGTCATCCGCTCTGTGCGGAAGGTATGGCCAGTTTTATTAAGCTCGTGTTGAGTGTGCACCACCAATGTTTAGTGCCTTTTCTCTCCGGGCAAGAATCGTTGGAACACTATTCCTTAGAGGCGGCCAACTTTGTACTACCTAGAGTGCAACAATCACTGGATTTGCCCTATGCCGCCTTAAACTGTTTTGCCGATGGTGGCACTAATGCCCATGTCATTCTCAAACAGTATGCGCTTAATCAAGTTTCAGTGGTACGTGCTCCATTAACACTGCCGATGATGAATCGTGTCGATATTAGAACGCTTCAACCTCTACAAGAAAAGCACCCGTCTAAAACCAGCGCACTCAATCATGTGTTTACGCAGTCGACAGTTTGGCAGCAAAGGATAAGCATCGATCACCCCATCATAAAAAATCATCAAGCGTATGGGCAAGAGCTGCTGCCAGGACTGGCCTGGATCGATTTACTGTATCAATGGTTTGATGAAATAGGGATGTCCCATGACACCTTGGAATTAAAGCATCTCTCCATTTACAGACCGCTAATTGTCAGTCAATCGTCTCCTGTTGAACTAAAGATTGAAGCGTTAGAAGAAACATCGTATTGGAAATTGACCGTCAGTGATCTGTCTGCGTCAGATTCACAGAGTCCTCTTTACATAACAGCTGAAATGCATCGGGTGGAACCTATTGATTTTGATGAAGTGATAAATTTAGAAGAATCGATCAAGGCATGTGAGGGTTACCAGAGGATAGAAACCCTCTACCAACAGGCTCAAACACAGCAACTAAACCATACCGGCATGATGAAGGCAGAAGGCCGAGTTTATACCAGCGCTGATGTGGTTTGGATGCATATCGTCTTGAATAAGGCAGCACAAATCACGCAAGACGCGTATTTGTTTCATCCCACCTTAATGGATGGCAGTGTAATAGGGTCTAGCGACTTGTTTTCAAAACAGCTCGGGGTTGAAAAGCGGTTATTTTTACCCTTATTTTATGAGTCTTTTCGTGCCAGTAAAGCGATTAGAGGTGAATGTTACACGCGGCTCTTACAGTCTTCTGTCGACTACAAAAATGAACTGATTAACCTCACCTTAGAATTTTTTAACATTACCGGGAAAAAAATAGGCGAACTTAAAAACTTTAAAATAAAACTGGTGAGACATGAGGGCCTGATTAATCCTGATCGCCGGGAGCCGTTCAAGGTGAGTGCATCGTCGAACCCTTCTCCTTCGACAGAATCGGTAACGTTTTCTTTTGCTTCAATGGATGCCTTGCTGACATCAATAATTGCCTCGCAGTTGAGAATAACAATTGATCTTGTCGATATCAACGCAGGCTATTATGAATTAGGTTTAGATTCAGCTAGATTGTTAGACGTGGTTAGGCTGATAGGAACGGCATTGTCTACGCGTTTATCACCGACACTGCTGTTTGAATACACTACGATTGCCAGTTTATCTCAGCATTTAACGGCAACATACGGTGAACTCAACGCGTCGACAACCCCGCAAGAAATCCGCCCAATAGAAGCCAAACAACCCTCGGCAAGCGCTTTTCAGCGACCGGCTTTGCGAGCTGCAAGCACCACCCATTCGCCGCTGACGGCAGGCCATGCAGATTTTTATAACAATGCAGGCTCGCCGCAAGAGATCGCCGTGATTGGTATGGCGGGCCGCTATCCCCAGGCATCCAACCTCAATGAGTTTTGGGAAAATTTAAAAGCCGGAAAAGATTGCATTACAGAAATCCCTGCAGACCGTTGGGATGTAAATCATTTTGACGGCTTGCAGTCTGCTTCAGGAAAAGCCCTGTCGAAATGGGGGGGATTTATTGCACAGGCAGATTGTTTTGATCCCCAGTTCTTTAGGATTTCACCGCGTGAGGCGGAAACCATGGATCCTCAGGAACGCTTGTTTTTGGAAGCGTGTTGGGAGGCCGTGGAAGATGCGGGTTACACGCCTGAGAATATCGTGGCACCCGTGGGAGAAAATCAACGCCGTCCTGTCGGTGTGTTTGTGGGTGTCATGCACAAAGACTATACCCTGCTGCAAAATGAAGCCGTCAACCAAGGTCAAGAAATCCCGCTGTCCTTAAGCCATGCCTCGATTGCCAACCGGGTATCTTATTTCTGCAACTTCCATGGCCCGTCTATGGCCATTGATACGCTCTGTTCTTCGTCCCTGACGGCTCTTCACTTAGCGATAGAAAGCATTCAGCGAGGAGAAAGTCGGGTGGCTTTGGCCGGGGGCGTGAATTTATCCTTGCACCCGAACAAATACATGACTTATGGGATGGCGGATATGCATTCCAGTGACGGCTATTGTCATACATTTGGCAAGGGAGGTGATGGTTATGTTTCAGCAGAGGGGATTGGCGCTATTCTTCTCAAACCTTTGCATCAAGCGATTCAAGATAGAGATCATATTTATGCAACTATCAAAGGCAGCGTAATTAACCATGTGGGCAAAGGCAGCGGGATGTACGTTCCTAATCCTGTGGCTCAAGGGGATATGATTCAGCAATGTTTTGAGAAAACGGGCATTGATCCTCGGACCATTAGCTATATTGAGGCCCACGGAACGGGTACCTCACTGGGAGATCCAATCGAAATCCAGGGATTGGTGAGAGCCTTTAGTCAGTACACGCAAGATAAACAATTTTGTTCAATAGGTTCCGTGAAGTCAAATATTGGCCATGCGGAATCAGCTGCGGGGATCAGTGGCTTAAGCAAAGTGATTCTGCAGTTATACCATAAAACCCTTGTGCCATCTCTGCATTCTGAAACGGTCAATCCATATATTGATTTGCCCGATTCTCCTTTTTATATTCAGCACAAAACGGAACACTGGAAACAACCTGCCATTACAGGCAAGGACAAAAGTCAGGTTTTTCCCAGACGGGCAGGACTCAGTGCTTTTGGCGCCACAGGATCGAATGTGCATATAATTTTGGAAGAATATACCAGAGAGGAAAAATTTCCGATTACTCTTCAAGAACCCACCCATCAAAAATGGGTAATTATTCCTCTGTCAGCAAAGAATAAGACTTGTTTAAAGGCGTATGCCAAAAGACTGTTTGATTCTATCAAGTATAAAATAAGCACAGAGGATAAGACGGAAAACAAGAAATTAGTTCAGACATATCTGCAGGAAATGGCATACACCCTTCAAGTTGGCCGAGAAGCGATGGAAGAGCGATTGGCTTTTCTAGTGAGGAGCAATGAGGAGCTGTGTGAAAAACTGCAAGCTTTTGTTGCGGGTGAAAATATTGCTGAAAACTTCTGGCAAGGTTGTGTAAGCGATAGTAAGAAAGCGCTGAGCTTTTTCAATTCTGAGGATGTTCAGGAGATGATCAATAAATGGTTTGCTCAAGGCAAGCTGCACGAGATCGTGAGATTATGGGTGCAAGGCTTCCATTTAGATTGGGAATGTTTGTATGGTGAGGAAAAGCCCTATCGTATTAGTCTTCCAACATACCCTTTTGCAAGAGAAAGCTATTGGATAAATCAAAATTCAGAAGACAGCATAAAGAATACAGGGGACGTTTATGGAGAAGAGACGGAAGTGCCCATAGAAGACGGCACTCACGCCGGTTGGCAATTTTCTTCACCTGTTGATGACCAGGTAGTAGAGCGTCACTCTACCCACTTTAGCAGAGAAGAAAAAGCAACATTGTTCGTACAACAATTGGTTGCAGAGCGATTGCAAAAGCCACTTGATGAAATTGAAACAACGTTGGGTTATGTTGATATGGGTTTGACTTCAGCCGCCATTGTGAGCATAACCAAAGAGCTTCGAGATAAGCTAGATGCTGAATTATTGCCCAGTCTGTTTTTTGAATATACAACAATTTCCGACTTGTCTTCGTATCTTGTTAAAAGTCACGCGGATGCAATCGATCGATTAATGGTTGCCAAAAAAGCCTTTAAAAGAGAGCTTATTCAAACAGAATCAGTAGATCGAAAAATAAAAAAAGGCATGAAAGAAGTGTTTAATGATGAATCAAATGCAATGCTTCAACAGATTGCCAAACAACATGACAAGTATTTTTTAGAAGTTATTGAAGAGTTTGAAAGAGGCTCTTTAAATTTGAATGAAGTAATAGATTTAATTAATTGAGCGGATAGTTGAGATTATGAATAAAAGCACTAATGAAATTTTCTCTGCTTTTAAGGAGGGACAATTATCTCTTGTCGAAGTAAAACAAATGCTTCAAGATATAAGAGATGTCTCCCCATATCACCCTCTTTCTGAAGGGCAGAAGGGGCTGTGGACACTGCAAAAAATCTTTCCAGATATGACGGCCTATAATGTACCGCTGTGCTTTCGTGTGTTGGATTTAGAGGTAGAGACATTTAAAAAAGCTTGTCAGTTTCTTGTGAAGCAATATCCAATTTTAAATACTGTTATTAAAGATGAGGATGGAACGCCTTATCAAACGATATCGCCCGCGCAAGAACTTGTATTTCAACAAGAAGATTTGTCTAATCTAGCGTCTGATCAATTGATTGCTTATCTGAATCAGAAAGCCAAACAAGCTTTTATTCTGAAAGATGATCCCTTGCTTCGTATTCACCTCTTCTCTGTGGCGGGTCAAGAAACCGTTGTTTTAATTAATATCCATCATATGATTTTTGATGGAATTTCTGTGTTGATATTGATGAAAACGCTATTTGATGCCTATCACACTTTGCTTGCGGGAAATACTCCCCGTTTGCTTGCTTTGCTGGCCACTTACGCTGATTTTGTTACAGCGGAACAACAGATGCTACAAGGTAAAGAAGGTGCATCGCGACTGGTTTATTGGCAAACGCAGTTGGCAGAACCGTTGCCTCAATTAAGTTTTCCCACTGATCGGCCGCGTTCTGTCAGCCAAAATCCTTTTCAAGGAAAAACAATTTCTACTCTCCTTTCTTCTGAGTTAAGTGAGCAAATTAGGCAGTTTTCGAAAGCGCAACAGAGTTATATGTCGACAGTCTTTCTGGGCCTTTTTAAATTGTTGTTGTGCAAATACACGGACCAACGGGATGTAATTGTGGGTATGCCGGTCAATCAGAGGCATGCAGCGCGCTTTCAACAAATGATTGGTTTTTTAATCAATATGGTGCCTATACGAAGCGAGCTTTCAAGCCAGGATTCGTTTCTTGAATTTTTAGGCAAGCTGCAAAAAACCATGGTCAATAGCATGGCCCGTAGTTATCCTTTTTCGGCTTTGGTGCGAGCGCTTAATCTTTCTGCCGAGGCCCAAAGTGCGCCTCTATTTCAAGTGGCTTTTGAGTATCAGGATTTTTTTCAAGAGTTGGGCAGTCAGGCGCCTGCCTTTCAGTTTGTGGAAGGTATTCATCAAGAAGGCGAATATGAACTTGTTTTGGAGGTGATGGAACAAAAAGACGGGTTTGGTTTGAATTGGAAATATAACCCTGAGTTATTTGATGAAGCGACGATTGCGCGCATGATGGCGCATTATACAAGACTTATCGAAGCAGTTCTTAAGCAACCCAATGAATTGTTAGACGGCTATTCTCTCCTTTCTAAGACAGAGCAAAAGACACTGTTGGAGGATTGGAATGAGACCCAAGCGGATTATCCCAGAGATAAATGTGTGCATGAGCTGTTTGCAGAGCAAGCCAAGCAAAGGCCGCAAGCCATTGCGGTGGTGTATCAAGAGCAATCCCTGACTTACCAGGCGCTGGATAAAAAAAGTAGCGTATTAGCACGACATCTGCAAAACCAAGGGCTAAAAGCCAATCAATTAGTGGCGATCTGTGTGCCACGTTCGTTGGATATGTTAGTGGGCTTGTTAGGTATTCTCAAGGCAGGCGGGGCCTACGTCCCTTTGGATCCTGAATATCCATCAGAACGCTTGGCGTATATTTTAAAAGACAGTCAGGCCAAGTTGATTCTCACCCATTCCCAAGTAAAGGAAAAAGTATTTTCTTTATTAGATGCGGAGAGTCAAGCCACTGGTTTAGCCTCCCAAGCTGCGGTCATTATTTTAGATGAACCCTGGTCTGATATTAAAAAAGCCGCTGCAAAAAAACAAAAACCACAACCACAACAAAAAAAGGTTCGCAGCGGGGATTTGGCTTATGTTATTTATACCTCAGGTAGCACTGGCGATCCCAAAGGGGTGATGGTTGCTCATCAAGCCTTAACGAATTTCCTTATTTCCATGTCCCATCAACCCGGTTTGCAAAGCCAAGATAAACTGCTGGCGGTAACCACCTATTGTTTTGATATAGCGGGTCTAGAATTGTATTTGCCCTTAATTAAAGGCGCGCAATGTCATCTCTGTGATACTGGGACTAGCCATGATGCCGAAAAGTTGAAGAGCCTTATCGCGCAAATCAAACCGAGTATTATGCAAGCCACGCCCTCCACCTGGGCCATGCTTTTTCATGCCGGTTGGCAAAACCAAGAAAAAGTCAGAATTCTCTGTGGCGGAGAAGCCCTGCCGGAATCATTGAGGCAGCACTTTGTACGCACCGACAGCGAGGCTTGGAATTTATTTGGTCCCACAGAAACCACTATCTGGTCAACTATTGAACGACTTGCAGAAGATCGGCCCATTAGCATTGGCAAGCCCATTGCCAATACCCAGATTTATATTCTGGATCAGCAAAACCAACTGATACCGATGGGTCTTCCCGGCGAACTGTGTATTGGTGGGGATGGCTTGGCCCAAGGGTATTTCAATCAAGGGGATTTAACGGCAGAAAAGTTTATCGATAATCCTTTTAATCCAGATAGCAAACTTTATCGTACGGGAGATTTAGCTCGCTGGAATACTGACGGCACTATTGAGCATCTTGGCCGCTTAGATTTCCAAGTCAAAATACATGGCTTCCGCATTGAGTTGGGCGAAATAGAAAATCAGCTCAACAGACACCCTGCTATAAAAACCAGTACAGTAATTGTCAAACAACAAGCAGACTCTAAACAACTGGTGGCCTATTATGTGCCTAACCAAAAAGAGGAGGGGAAAGCCTCTCGTCATGCAGAGATATTAAACGTTTATTTAAAGGAAAAGCTGCCTGACTATATGATTCCCACCTTTTTGATTGCCCTGGATCAAATGCCGTTGACCCCTAATGGAAAAATGGATCGCAAGGCCTTAATGAGCCGCCCACTGGTGCTTAGCAAAAATATCCCCAACAGCCTGCCTCCTTTGGCGACGGAAAAAGAGGTTTTAGCCCTTTGGCAGGAGCTTTTACAGGTTGAGGGTATTGGCGCTACGGATGGTTTTTTTGACGTGGGTGGCGACTCGGTATCGGCGGTGATATTAGCCGCAAGAATCAATAAAAAGTTCGCTGTATCTTTTACGGCAACGCAGCTATTCCAACATGCTAATGTACGGAAAATTAGCCAGTATCTGCATCAGATGTGTCCTGTTGCTGTGCCTGCCAAAGTGAATAGGGCCGCGCCATTAAAAGAGCCTGTGCCCTCTCCAGCGGCTTCAAATAGAACCGATGTTCAACAAACCTACCCGGATTATTACCAAGAAAGTTTAGCGATTATAGGCCTATCCTGTCATTTTCCTGGCGCAAATGATCACAGGGAGTTTTGGCAGAATCTAAGAAGAGGCAAAGAAAGCGCTCGCTTTTTATCTGAAGAAGCTTTGCGCGAAGCCAACGTGCCAGAGGCAATGATTCAAAACCCAAGTTATGTGCCTATGCGCAATACGATAGAAGGCAAAGACTTATTTGATCCGGAGTTTTTTAATCTTTCCCCGAAAAATGCCGCTTTTATGGATCCTCAATTCCGTCAGTTATTACTCCATGCCTGGCAAGCCATAGAGGACGCAGGTTACGTTTCCAAAGAGATCCCCCAGACCAGTGTTTTCATGTCCGCCTCCAGTAGTTATTATCAAACCCTGTTGCACAATTCCGCTAAAGTACAGGAATCTGACGAATATCAAGCCTGGCTTTTATCTCAGGGTGGCACCATTCCCACCATGATTTCTTATGAATTGGGATTAACAGGCCCGAGTGTTTTTATTCACTCCAATTGTTCCTCTTCCCTGGTGGCTTTGTCGTCGGCTTACCAAAGTCTGCAATTGGATCAAGCGCAATACGCCCTGATAGGGGCGTCCACTTTGTTTCCTGCCGCTAAAGTGGGCTATGTTTATCAACCGGGTCTCAATTTTGCCAGTGATGGACATTGCAAAACCTTTGATGCCTCAGCTGATGGCATGATTGCCGGGGAAGGTGCGGGGGCAATTTTAGTGAAAAAAGCCCTACATGCTATCGCCGATGGTGATCATATCTATGGGTTGTTGCGTGGTGTGGCCCTGAATAATGATGGCGCGGATAAAGCCGGGTTTTATGCCCCAAGCGTCAATGGCCAAGCCGAAGTGATTCAAAAGGTCTTGGCCTCAACAGGGGTTGATCCTGCCTCCATCAGTTATGTGGAAGCCCATGGCACGGGGACTAAACTGGGGGATCCCATTGAGGTATTAGCTTTAACGCAGGCGTATCAAAAACACACGACAAAAAACCAGTTCTGTGCTCTGGGTTCCGTCAAGTCGAATATCGGCCACCTGGATACCGCAGCGGGTTTAGCGGGTTGTATCAAAGTAGTTTTAAGCCTAAAACACCAACAGATACCGCCGTCCATCAACTACAAAAGTCCCAATCCAGAAATTGATTTTGCGAGATCTCCCTTTTATGTCGTCGATCATTTGCAGCCGTGGCCGCAAGAGTCGCTGCCGCGTCGGGCTGCTGTGAGTGCATTTGGCATTGGTGGCACCAATGCCCATGCCATTTTAGAAGCATTCCCAGTGCCTGAATCCCCAGTGCCTGAATCCATAGCCTCAAAGCCGGTCGAGCAAGCAAGCTATTTGCTGCCATTGTCGGCTAAGAACCCTGATCGACTTGCTGCCTATGTTGAAAAACTTTTAGCCTTTGTCAAAGCATCTCAAGACCCGCTGGATTTAAGGGAGGTTTGCTACACGCTGCAGGTGGGCCGGACCGCCATGGCAAGTCGGGTGATATTTATTGTCACCAGTGTGGCCGAGCTAATTGAAAACTTGGCAGCCTTTACACTTAAACAAGCAAAGCCAGGGGCTTGGTTTCAAGGAGAGTTCAAGCAAACGAATGATGCTATTGAATTCTTTGAACAGGATGAAGACGCTCGGGCCTTGGTTGATAAATGGTTTAAGAAAGGCAAATTAACCCCTCTGGCAGAATTATGGGTTAAGGGAGGGTATGTTAATTGGCACAGGCTTTATTCAGGCAGTCGTCCTCAGCGCATGAGTCTGCCCACCTATCCCTTTGCCCAAGAACGTTACGGGGTAGAAGAGGACACCACTACATGGCAAGGCATGGAACAGTTGCCGGAAAAACTTAAGGGCCAGGGCAGGGTGAATAATCGAAGCGAACTGCATCCTTTAGTCCAGCAAAACACCTCGGATCTGTTAGAACAGCGGTTCAGTTCAAGGTTTACCGGCAAAGAGTTTTTTTTCGCGGATCACATCATAGCCCAGCAGAAAGTATTGCCCGGGGTAGCTTTTTTAGAAATGGCTCGAGCGGCCGTGGCACAAGCGACCAGTGCACTGTATGAAGGTGCGACTGAAATGCACTTGAAGCAGGTGGTATGGCAGCGACCGATTGTGCTGAACAGCCCGGTGCAGGATGTTCATATTAGTCTTTCTCCAGCAGACCCTCGCGGATCTGAATTGCAGTGCCTTGCCTATGAAATTTATGGCCAGTCGGATGATGGGCAACAAGCCTCCAGGACCTTATATGGCCAAGGGTTCGCCATACTGCTTCCCTTAAGCCCAGTGCCCAGCTTGGATCTTGCGACATTACGCCAAGACATTATCGCTGCAGGTGTCCACTACAGTGCCGAAAAGATTTATGCCGGGCAAAGCGCCTCCAGTTTTCTGCATGGACCTGGCTTCAGGGCCGTTGAAGAAATTCACATAGCCAACAATCGTGATCACCAACCCCAGGTGCTTGCTAAGCTGCAATTGCCAGCATCGGTGGCAGCTACACAGGCTGACTATACCCTGCACCCTAGCCTGATGGATGCGGCCATACAGGCCGCACTTTTTTACGCCACTCGGGCCGCTGTTGAAAGTGGTAATGCCGATGGTTCCTATCCGGTGCCTTACGCACTGCAAAATCTGCGTATTTATGAGGCCTGTAGTGCCTCCATGTGGGCCTGGATTCGTTACGCTGATGGTCATGCTCAGCAAGATAAAATTGAGAAATTGGATATTGACCTGTGCAATGAGCAAGGCAAGGTGTGTGCACGGATGGAGGGCTTTAGCTATCGCTTTTTAGCCGGTCATTTATTAGCAGGCAATGTCTCTTCCACTCAAGCAGCGGCAACCCTGATGCTGAAACCTTGCTGGCAAGAGCAGCGACTTGTTGCCGCAGCCGATGCGCATGCCATTAAAAAGATCAATTATCTACGGCATGTAGTGATCTTGTGTGAAGCGGATACACCGACGGTAAAGTCCATTGAGGCTTTAATGGATGGTGTGTCTTGTGTGTATTTACAGTCCCCTGATGATGCCATAGAAAAACGTTTTCAAGCTTATGTGATCGAGGTTTTTGAACTAATCCGCAGCATGGTCGAAGACAAACCTAATGGCAACTGCTTGATTCAAGTGCTGGTCCCCTCGCAAGGGCAAAAACGCCTGTTATGTGGCATTGCCAGTTTACTTCAAACAGCGCACCTAGAGCACGCAAAGATCCATGGACAAGTGATTGAAATGGATGCTGGGACAGGCACTGAACAAATCGTCGCCAGGCTCAAAGAAAACAGCCAATGTCCTACCGATATCCATATTTGCTATCAAGGGGATACACGGCAGGTTAAGGGGTGGGAAGAAATCCAAGCCAGTGATAGGCCATCAGTGGGGCTTTTTTCTGCTGAAGCGACAGTCAATACCCCCTGGAGAGAGCAAGGCATTTATCTGATTACCGGCGGGATGGGGGCGCTAGGACGCATCTTCGCCAAAGAAATCGCGCACCAAGTAAACCATACAACGTTGATTCTGACCGGACGTTCTCGTTTGAATGAAGCGCAGCAAGCCCAACTGAGTGCATTGCAAGCCCTGGGCGGTAAGGTTGAATACAGACAGGTGGATATCTCTGCAAAGCAACAGACTAAACATCTTATCGACAGTATCCAAAAAGAGTATGGAGCGCTGCATGGCATTATTCACTGTGCCGGCATCAGTCGAGACAATTATATCTTCAAAAAAACTATCACCGAGATACAAGACGTGTTTGCCGCCAAGGTGAAAGGGACGGTGAATTTGGATCAAGCGACTCAGGCCATTAGGCTGGATTGCTTTGTGCTGTTCTCATCGGTATCTGCAATGGGCAGTATCGGTCAGGCCGACTATGCCACAGCGAATGCTTTTATGGATGCTTATGCCCACTATCGTAGTGAATTAGTGGCATGCCAGCAACGCTACGGACAGACCTTGTCAATCAATTGGCCGCTTTGGCAAAAGGGCGGTATGGGGGTTGACGCAGCGACAAGCGAGATGATGAAGCAGCGCATGGACCGGGTGCCGATGGAGACGTCCATGGGTATTGATGCCTTCTATCAGGCATTGTCGTCTGGCTCGGCACAGGTGATGGTGGAGTCCGGGGATATTGCCCGCCTGCGGCAAAAATGGTTTGCCAACTTAGGTGCCAATCAGCCCAAGAAACTTTCCAAGCAACTTGCCGTAAAAAACGTATTGCCAGTAAAGTCAGTGCAGGCCAAG
>JAZFYA010000063.1:0-4277 GCA_036443315.1 Pseudomonadales bacterium | reverse complement strand
CCCCGCCCCCCTTTCTATCGGTTGGAACCCCACGCCCTTTAGCGGGCCTTGCATTGCGAACAGCTACTCCGGTGATACCTGGATACTGCACAGTCTAGCCACCCTCGGTAGTCTAACCCTCACAAGGGCGTGGGGTTCCAACCGAGTGAGGGTAGTGACTACCGAGGGTGGCGGCGGGATACTACCGTCGCAAGCCGTTAACAGCGCTGCCCTTAAGTCAGTGCCACTCGGCTTAGACATCTATAATTATTACCTTATTCTTCAAGAAGTTGAAATATAGTCCTCATGCTTAATCGAGAATGAAATAACTACCGCCACCAAACAAGTCAATGCCGCCAGCAAGTAGCTCAACTCGGGATTAGACTCCCATATCCAACCACTCAATACCGCACCCACCGCTCCGCCAGCACCAAAACTCAAACCGCTATAAAGAGCCATCCCCTGCCCTTCAAGCCCACCCCCAAACATCCGCCGCACCATCTCTACGGCAAACGCATGATAGCTACCAAAGGTGGCTGCATGCAGACACTGGGCAAAAATTAAGATCATCCAATTATCGACATAGAAACCAATTAATAACCATCGAATCACTGACAGGATTAAACTGGCCAGCATAATATAACGCAGACTAAAACGATCCAAAAGGCGGTGCATAATAATAAAGACTATCACTTCCGCAACAACGCCAAGGGACCACAGTAGCCCGGTGACGGTGCGACTATAACCATGATCTTCTAAAAAAAGACTAAAGAACGTGTAATAGGGGCCATGGGAAACCTGTAATAAAAAACACACCAGCATAAAAGTGATGACATGGGGTTGCCTGAGGACTTCAACGAATGACCGGCGCGGCTCCTTATTGTCAGTCGATGATTTGTTCTCTTCAACCAAAAGACTGCTCAGCCATATTCCCGTCAACAACAAAACAATAAACCAGGGTAACCAAGTGACACTAAAATAATCGAAAAACAATCCCAGTAACGTCACTGCAGCAATAAAACCGACAGAGCCCCAAACTCGGATCTGGCTATAGCGCTGATAACGCCCATCAAGATGCGACAGGGTTGCTACTTCAAACTGAGCCAGCACAGCATTCCAGAAAAAACTGTATGCAGCAATAATAATGACCAGCCACCAAAAACGCTGAGCATCGATAAAAATGCCCAAAAATAGAATGAGTCCAAGCAGGGTACCTGCACGAATAATGGTCATTCGTTGCCCAGTTCGATCAGCCAGCCAACTCCAGAGATTGGGCGCGATTATTTTCGTCGCCATCATAATGCCGGTGAGATAACCAATCGACTCCGCAGTAAAGCCCTTATCTTCCAGGTACAGTGGCCAGAAGGGCATCCATGCGCCTAATAGGGCAAAATAAAAAAAATAAAAACTGGAGAGGCGCCAATAAGGCACTGACGAGCTGTCACTAAATAATGAGGAAGGAGGCACTGAAACTAGTCAGACGATTCAACACTGGCGGGAATCACCGGTGTACGGCATTCTACATCGGCATTTTGTGCCCGGTGACGCAATAGATGGTCCATCAACACAATCGCTAACATCGCCTCTGCGATGGGGGTTGCGCGAATGCCTACACAAGGGTCATGACGACCGGTGGTCACTACTTCGGTGGAATGTCCGTCCACATCAATGGTTTCACCCGGCAGTAAAATACTGGAGGTAGGTTTTAACGCTAAGTGAACGATAATATCCTGGCCACTGGAGATACCTCCAAGTATGCCCCCGGCATTATTCGATTTAAAACCGCCTGGGGTTAACGCATCACGATGCTCACTGCCCTTCTGGTTAACCGCAGCAAAACCTGCACCGACTTCAACACCTTTAACTGCATTGATACCCATCATGGCGTAGGCAAGATCGGCATCCAGTCGATCAAATACCGGTTCGCCTAAACCGGGCTTTACACCACTGGCAACCACGGTGATTTTTGCGCCAATGGAATCGCCACTTTTGCGTAATTTATTCATATAGTCTTCCATCTCGGCGACCTTGTTCGCATCGGGACAGAAAAAGGGATTGGTCTCGACTAGATCCCAATCAAGGGTTTCGACCTTAATGGGCCCTAACTGCGACAGATAACCGCGCACAACTATACCTTGAGTCTCTTGCAAATATTTTTTGGCAATCGCCCCCGCTGCCACCCGCATGGCGGTTTCACGGGCTGAAGAGCGGCCACCACCACGGTAGTCACGCTGCCCGTATTTATGGGTATAGGTGTAATCGGCATGCATGGGCCGAAAGCGGTCTTTGATTTTGGAATAATCCTTCGAGCGCTGATCGGTATTTTCTATCATCATTCCAATCGGCGTGCCGGTGGTTTTTCCTTCAAACACGCCGGAAAGAATTTGTATTTTGTCCGCTTCACGGCGTTGGGTAGTAAACTGTGATGTTCCCGGCTTGCGGCGATCAAGATCGACCTGAATATCCGCTGCGGATATTTCTAAACCCGGAGGGCAACCATCGACAATACAGCCCAGGGACTTGCCGTGACTTTCGCCAAAGCTGGTAACGGTGAAAAGTTTTCCAATTGAATTTCCGGACATGGATATGCTCTTATTTAACTCATTAATCAATTACTGGATGTCTGATATGAATGGCACTGACTGCAGGGCAGCGCTGTTAACGGCGTGCGACCCGTAGTATCCCGCCGCTACCCTCGGTAGTCTAATCCCTCACTCGGTTGGAACCCCACGCCCTGGTGAGGGGTTAGACTACCGAGGGTGGCTAGATTGTGCAGTATCCGGGTACCACCAGAGTAGCTGTTCGCAATGCAAGGCCCGCTAAAGGGCGTGGGGTTCCAACCGATAGTGGGCCTTGCATTGCGAACAGCGGGTTCAAAGCTCCTCAGTTATAGCCTTAAGTAAGTACCATTCGGTCCTAACCTGAATGGCACTGACTTAAGGGCAGCGCTGTTAACGGCTTGCGACCGTAGTATCCCGCCGCCACCCTCGGTAGTCTAACCCCTCACTCGGTTGGAACCCCACGCCCTTATGAGGGGTTAGACTACCGAGGGTGGCTAGACTGTGCAGTATCCAGGTACCACCGGAGTAGCTGTTCACAATGCAAGGCCCGCTAAAGGGCGTGGGGTTCCAACCGATAGTGGGCCTTGCATTGCGAACAGCGGGTTCAACGCTCCTCAGTGATAGCCCTAAGTAAGTGCCATTCATGTCTGATGTGTTAATTTAATCCAGGCATTATACGTCATTAGTATATGCCCGTCAGAATGGAGCATACTCAAGTTAAAAACAGGCCTTCAGGCAAACAAAAGCTGACACTCCATCAATTCGGCCCTGGTAAATACCAGGACACCATGCCCACCCTGTTCAAATTCCAACCAGGTAAAGGGAACTTCTGGATAAGCTCGCTCCAAGGCGATACCACTATTACCCACCTCTACAATCAATACGCCCTCTGGCGTTAAAAACTCTGCAGCTTGGCGCAATATCCTGCGGGTAATATCCAGCCCATCATCACCGGACTCCAAGGCCATTGCCGGTTCATGCTGGTATTCAGCGGGCATAGTGACTAGATCTTCCCGATCCACATAGGGCGGGTTACTAACAATCAGTTCATAGCGCTGGCTTTGCAGACCAGTGAACAAATCAGTTGGCACGGTGCTGACTCAATGCGCCAAGTCATAGCGATCAATGTTTAATTGGGCAACGTGTAAGGCGTCAGTGGATAAGTCCGCCAGATCAACTCTCGCCTCTTCAAAGTAGTGAGCACAGGCGATACCAATACAACCGCCTCCCGTACACAAATCCAGAATATGACTAACGGGCTGACCACCCAGCCAAGGTTCAAAACCCTTCGCGATCAATTCCGCGATGGGTGAACGAGGTATTAACACCCGCTCATCGACCTTAAATGACAAACCGGCAAACCATGCCTCCCCGGTCAAATACGCCACCGGGATTCGTTCCCTGACTCGGGTTTCAATAACCGTCAATACCAACTTGCGCTCTTCCCGAGTCAGTTTGGCATCCAGTAAATTCGCTTCACTGCCTTCGGGAATGCCGAGGGTATGCAGCACCAATTGCAAGGATTCATCCAGCGCATTATCAGTGCCATGACCAAAATACACGCCGCCTTTGGTAAATTGTGGGACCGCCCAACGAATATAATCCCGTAGCGTCTCTAGCTGTTGAATGATCTGTTGCTGGCTTTCCATCAATACTTGTCTTTACGCTTACTGGGAGCAGCACTGTAACCGCTAGACCACAAGCCTGCAAACGCTACGGCCTTTTTCGTAAAAATTG
>JAZFYA010000062.1:0-2157 GCA_036443315.1 Pseudomonadales bacterium | reverse complement strand
ATCTATCTCAATAGGGTTTTTCTACAGCCTCAACGTTCACATAAACGGCACGAGCTTGCGGGCAATCACTGGGACACACACTCTACAATTGGCATTAAATCTGATCGCCTGCACGCTGACACCTCTCAAAGAGTGCCTAGATACCCTGTCTTTTCTAGGTTGACACATTCTAACCAGCCCGCCCCTGAACTAGGGCAATACCTGATCAATAATAACTAACAAAGGAGCACTGATACCAGCAACATTAACTGGCCCAACCCTACCTTCTATATCACCCGAACCACGATTGGCAAGGCCATTCCTGGATATTCTGGCAACGATTTCCACCTGCTCAAAACTAGAGAGGGTTAAACCTGGAGCCATCGCCATACTGTCATCAAGAGTAAATTAATCATTGGAACACACACTCTATAATTGGTATTAAAACTAATTTCTGTCCTAGCCTCCCCGTTAAACATCCCGGTCAGGCACTAATTAGAAGTAGAAGCTATTTATGCCCAGCCACATATTCTTTTAATACACGATCAATACGGCCTTGCCAGCCTTTACCAGCAGCACGAAAGTACTCAGCGACCTCTGGGCTTATACGAATACTAATAGGCACCTTTGTTGGTGTTTTTTGAGGGCCACGTTCACCGACACCACGCTTGATTTTCGACAACAATGAGGGATTAACCTCAGCTATAGGCTTAAAGCGCTTGAAATCTTCAGCCGTCAGTTCGCGAACTTCACCATCCGCGTCAATTAAGGATTTGTTGCTCATAGCGTTTCACCTCTCTATTGTTAGCTTTACGCAACGATATGACCCGAATGCCCTGCTCAGTCTCAGTAAAGCAAACGAAACATAGCCTATCGTCCAGCGTAGCGTAAGCAATGAACCGTACTTCATCGTAATCATTGCGACTATCTTCATAAATCCAAGCATTATCCCAATCAAGCTCAGAAACGAGATCAAAATCCAATCTGCGCTGCTCAATATTGAGTTGATTTTTATTGGGATCGTAAGTGATGCTCATAAATTTAATTGTATTGACAATTAAAGATAAGTCAATATTTATTTGTCGGGACAATTAAATGATATAAGCACCGCCTGGATGGCGTCTAACACCTTGCTCACTGGGACATACGTTCTATAGTTGTACATTCTACAAATTGACAACCTACCAGCCCCCCATTAGCATATCAACCCAACAATCGATCAAAAGGATTTGACGATGACCCGCCCAAGAAAAGAACTTGTTTGCGTTCAAAATACACCTTACTACCATGTTGTTTCTCGCTGTGTACGCCGTACCTTTCTGTGCGGTATCGATCACGCGAGTGGCAAGGATTACCAACACCGCCGCCAATGGATTGAGAACCGAATTCGGTTGCTTGCCTCGCTCTTCTCCCTGGATATTTGCGCCTATGCGGTGCTATCAAACCACTATCACATCACGCTGAAGCTGTGACTTTACAAAGTTTATGCCAACGATAATCCCGGACTTGTCCAACAAGACGGATAAATAGCGGCTTCGCGCTATTTATCCTTATTCGTTAAGTGCTTTCACTGGTACGCTGCTCAAGCATTTCGATAATTTCTTTTAATGCCATAATTTTTGGCCTACCCCATTTTTGTTTGTTCTTCTTTGCCTCTTCACGCCTAACTTTTAAATATTCATCGCGGTCTTCGGCATTTTCAAGTTTATACCCCCTTACAATTATATTTTTTGGGGCTTCTAGCCAATATGCTACTTGTCTATTGGCCTCTTTGAGCTGGCTGCCCCAAAATTTTTCACCTTGTAAAAACTCTCTAGTCTTATTGATTAACCCGTCTATCTTCCCCGTTTTATCTACAACTACTCCGCTGGGGTCTGACAGTGATAAAAAGGCCAGTAACCCTACACCAAGAACTACTGATAATTTTATAAATCTCATAAAGTACTTCGTGCACTTAACGCCGCTAGCAACTGCCGGAGTAAGATGGCTTGGCTTTTTGCGTCTTTTGCAAAAACCAGGACAGCTTACGGAGATCAGATTGACTAGCCTTGTTAACCCAACTTCGTGACCCTACAGTAAAAAAGTCAATAACCTCAACAAGATAGAAATTCGATCAGTCCAAAGTTGGCACTACAGATTTTTTCTTTGCATGGCCAAGTGTCGTTTTTCGCTTGCCTA
>JAZFYA010000061.1:0-19473 GCA_036443315.1 Pseudomonadales bacterium | reverse complement strand
TTGTCAGTCGTAGTGGTTTGGGTGCTGGTGTTGCAGGTGCTGGGGCTTTGGGGTTTCTCTGGATATTAGCGAAGGAATGGAAGCAAATTAGTGCACAGCCTTTGGCCAAAGAGCTAAAAACCTATTTGCGTTTACCTAGTTATGGTGAACATTTGGGAACGATTCCTGTTATGAAGGAGCAAATCGAAGCGCTGTGTAAAATTCGACTGGGTAAAAAGGGCGGTAAGCATCGTCGCTTGTTATTTGTTGTCGATGATCTGGACCGTTGCGGTATAGACGGTATTGTTAAAACCTTTGAGGCGGTTCGCCTGATATTGGAATTGGAAAACGTGGTGGTGATTATCGCGGTGGATCAACGTATAGCGCTGCCTGCATTGGCCTGCCATTATGAAAAACTATCAAAGCATCATCAGCATGACCCGAAAAGTATTGCCCGAGATTATTTAGCCAAGGTCATTACTTTGCCGGTTCACCTGCCCGAGCCGGACGATACCTCGGTGGCAGGATATCTCGCGAATTACCTGTGGAAAGATGAAAGCTTTATCAAGGTGGCCGAAGCAATGGTTAATTCTGAAAGGGAAAGACAATCCGCCAAAGAAAAAACTGCTACTGAGCAAACAGGTGATAATGATAAGGGCACACAACTGGCGCAGGAAAAAGCAGCGGATAAGGGGGAAAAACCAAAGGAAACGCTGGACGATATCCTGAGAGATGTTGAAAGTTTCGACATCGCCGCGCTATTGCGTAAAGATACATCGACGCGGGATGAGGCCAATGTCAATACTAAGCAAGGCCTAAGTCCCGATCAGAAGCGCGCATTTTATTATTGGTTGCTAGCCTTCAATTTACGAAACCCCCGTCAAATTAAACGCCTTTATAACAGCTATAACATATTACAGGATTACTATGATGGTGATAAGCCCACAGGTAAAAACGACCATGCCTTTCCCTATATGGTGTCGCTATTTGCCCTGGAAATGATTAACCAGGAAATTAGACTGGCAGAAGGTAAAAGCCCCAGACAGCGGGCCAAGGATTATCTTTTTAATGGCAGCAGCGAAGAGCTATTTACAATCCCGACGGTAAGCGCCGAGTCTATTGATCTAGCGAAAAAAATTATTGAAGAAACAGGTAAAACCTCATTGCAGGAACAAGTGGAACCCTTTGTATTACCCTCGATTGAGCTTGAAAAGAGTGATGAAAAAGAGTGAATGAAAGGGACAAAGCCGAATTTAATCGATGGCAAATTGTGCGCGTGCGAACAATTCTTAAAGACAGGGTTAACTCTGAGCAGATTTCAGTGAAGAAACTTTAAAAAAGAAAAGCCCGCCGAAGCGAGCCTTTCGATCGAGCCCTGTAGAGAACTCTAAAAGACTGCTTTGCGGCGACAAGATACTCTCGCCAGCAGTCCATTTATACTCCGCAAATACCAGACCCCATTAATACAATCAGACAAACTTGTTGACGGTTGATCGTGGATCTGTGCGTTTCCGCAGTATTTGCAGTAAATCGAAACAGCTTCTTCTAACAACATACTAATCACCTCATGAGTGAAATATGCCCACCGTAGCGACCTACAGTGCCTGGGCTGTTCCATACCGCGCCCTGCCCTGATGATTGAGGCCGTCGCCAACAATCCCATGCATTATAGCTTGGTCATTTACAACGTGACTAGCTACAATTTAGGGCAAATGATTCCCGTGGGAAACATTTGTTGATAGCTCGCCCTCCTGGTCCGTCATCGTGTCAATATAATCCATTATCGCCCAATGCCTTACTTTCTAAATTGTTCCCACGGGAGTAATTTGCCAATTGCTGGATTGGTCTTTGCTGATCCCCATATCCAACAAAGGTTTTGGTTCATCTAAAACGGGGTCGACAGGGACGACCCCGTTTTTATTTCCACGGCCTGGCCCAGGCTTTCCACGCGCACCTGCTTGCTTCGCTGTTGCCTTCAGCAGCTGCCCAGCCTTACGCTCAGCTCTCAGGCGTATCTCACCAGCTTTCCGTTCAGCCTCGTTGTTCTGAGCCAGCTGGGCGTATTTCTCCAGCGCCAAAGCCTTGTCCCTAATATCTTTGGCCTGCTCGGTACTCTCGACGGACCGAGCAATTTTAGGGATTTCAGCTAACCAGTTCCTAGCGGGAACCGGTTATGCTCTCGACCTGCCTCCCTATGACTTCTCCATACGGGAAGTTTGGCGGTCGAACAACACGACCGCCAAAAAAAGAAAAAACGCTTTCTGATATTGGAGTAACAAAAGATCAATCTTCCAAGTGGCAAAATGCTCGCATGCGAGCAATTTAGAAACTCCGGCATTTCTACAGCGAGCCATTCTGTTCTCGTCCCTGCAACTTCGTAAACTTTTTACCAAGGTTCAACTTGTGGAAAATGTTCCACAGGTTTCTTGCCTTTATATTGTGGAATTTTTTCCACATTACTCATTCATTTCCTGCTCTATATATGAAGCTGGCCATTGAGATGCCTGAACTATTAAATTCGTCCCGTGAGTCGAATTTGCCTCGCCTTGTCAATTTTTAGTGATACCCATTTCGGGAAGTGTTTTAGGTGGGCTAACGCAAGGTGAGCCCACCTCTTTCTGGTGGCGGCTAGGTTGGCGAATATGCCACCGAACACGGGAGTGGCTGCCAATTGGCAGCCACTGACTTCCTGCTGCTCGTCTTCGGGAAGTTCGGCAACGTCAGCCGCAGCACTGGGCGATACCTTGCCTTTGTCAACGGCTTCGACTAGTTCCGGTACGCCGTCTTTTTGGACTTTTTTGGATCTGGTTACAGAGCGTTCGGAGACGTTGAGCATTTGGGCGGCTTTTTTTCTTGTAACTTCAAGACGCCAATTGGCCTCTTGTTCTGATCTATCTCCGCCATGTTTCACGCTCTCGAGTCTAGCCGCCACCATACTCCGCTGCCCGTCACTCAGGTGGCGACGGTGGAGATTAAGGCTGACAACAAAGGCGGCTATACTCTCTTCTGAGTCTTGGTACTCTTGAAATTCAGGCGCTACACCGGCCCTTAGCAGAAAATACCGAGATCCCGGTAATTTGATTTTTTAGCTCATTTATCAGTTTTTGTGTTGAATCCAAGGCAAGCCAATAGCCAACTCTTTTCCTTTGCATTCCACAATATTTTGCGGATTGCTCTGATCTATCTCCGCAAATTTGCAGAGCTAATGGTGATAGAAAGACTGATCAAACCGCAAATTTGCGGTTTGAAAATCTGACGCAATCACATTCAGATTAAATGCCAGGATGCTGAAAACGGATTATTTAGCGTCTGCGTTACCAACCACAAATACACCGTCATCACCTTCAAAGCGAACACGGCCAGTAGACAAGAGGGTGTCTGTCACTGCCTGGATATTGCTTACGTGGACATTGGCCAGCCCCTCGACCTTCTCTATCTTTCCTATTGTATTTAACCCCACCCCCGCCTTTTCGGACATGTCCTTGGCGCTCCACTTCAGGGCCGCTCTTGCAGCTCTAATCTGTAAACCTGTAGCTAACATACACCCCCCTTAAAGAAATTAGTTGCAAGGGAGCGGAATCATGACTAAACAAGACTACTTAGAAATGCTAAAAAATCATGATTGGTCTTGGGGCTTTGGTAGTACCAATACTCATAACAAAGGCCGCTGGGTAGAAAATAAGATTAATGAACTAGCTGCTGGCGATGAATCTCTCGCCGCTCTGCTGGAGGCCTACCAGTCATATCGCCGTGGTGAATGTTCACAGCCTGCCATTAAAGAGGAAGTAAAGCCGGTCGCTCAGAGCCACAACAAGCAAGCCATTATGTGGGACGCTTGGAAGATTGCTCGCAAAGCCGCCCGCCGCCTTGGTAGCCGTGCCATTACCTTTATTGCTGAGGCAATGGTCAAGCATGGGCGAAAGCGAAAGCCGGAGCAGTAGGCACTTGCAACCCTAGCCGCACCCCCGATGCCATCTATTCCATTTGTATCGACTTGATGACCGGCTACAACACCAAGCTGATTGATCAGCCCGTTATAGACGAAATATTTACCAATCGCGTAGAAGCGTTAGCCGCCCTCGATATTCTGCGCGATGCCTTCGTTCGCCCATTTATCAAAACCAAGCAGATACAGATTTTTCACTAGCCGACTTGGGAATGGATTTTAGCGGCTTACTCTAATAGTTGAATTCATCAAAACCATGGAGATTGCCTATGGATATGTCAGATAGAAGCAGCTCATTAACGGCACCGATTGGTGCACCAAACACCAACCGAGGCCCAACCACACCAATGAGGACTATTGAAATGGCTACCGAAAATAATACTACAGAAAATGAGGTTGTTGGCGAGCTGAATCAGCTGCTTAGCCATGCCGAAAGTGAAGATCGACGGCAATCTATCCACCGTGCTTACGTGCTGGGCACTCGATCCGGCGTATCAACAGTAACCAGTGAACAGGTGCAAGATTTATTGGGAGAGATAGGAGCAACGGCTGACTGCCTGGGACGGTTGATTTTAGAGCTTGGCGATAAGCAGAGCCAAATCCTTTTAAGCGCTAAGATTTCTGTCATGCGACAGAGCTTGGACGTTATTGGTTATTGCGCTGATCTGGGAGTTAACAAACTGATAGGAAGGGGGCTAGAGGTAAGCGGAAACCTTGCTGAAGAGTGGCTGCTCCCTCCAGTCTACCACCAGCGGAGGGCGTAGTCATGAATCAGCAGCAAGTTGATAGTTTGACAGCCCGGATAGAAGCCCTGCCAGCATGGAAACAACTCAAGGTATTGCTTGAGATTAAAAAACTGGTTAAAGAACAGAACGCAGAGGGGAGGGCGTAGCTGTGGATAAGGTAAGCAGCAATTATTTCCCTGTTGATTCGTTGTTACGTTAAGCGGCCTTAAACTTCAGATCAACCCTGACTTGGGCTTTAGCCAGCATATTAACCAACATATCAATGGTGAATTTGTTGATTTTGCCGTTCACTAGATCAGAGATACGTGGCTGCTCGACGCCAAAGAAGGATGCCGCAGCCGTTTGTGTGAACTCTTGCTTTTTGATGAATGCTTCGAGCTTCATCATAAGTTGTGAGCGAATCCGCAGGTTCTCGGCTTCTGCCTGCTCAAAGCCCAGCGCTTCATAGATGTTGTTGTTAGCTTTTACGGTAGTCATGGCTTTTACCTCTTGATCGATCTGTAACGCTTTTTCGCCAAATCAATATCAGCCTTGGGAGTCCTTTGTGTTTTCTTTATGAAGGCGTGTAATACGTACACTTTCTTGCCATCGTTGGCTAGATAGATCACCCGAGATTGGGTGCCGTGCTTGATACGAATTTCCCTGACACCCTGAGCTACCGATGACATAGGCTTCCAATCCGATGGATTTAGCCCTGATTGAACCCTATGGAGCTGGTAACCCGCCAGCTTTTTGGCCTCTACAGGGAAAGCTGTTAAATCCTCCAGTGATGTGCCGAGAAACTCAATGTCCTTCATAAGCGTATTATATAATATTTTATATAAATTGAAAAGGGGGAATTATCACAAACCCGGCCTTTAGGGCAGGGAGGATGTCAAGCGGCGGCTTGCCTTAACGCAAACAGGTCGTAATTCATTTGCATGGTGAGCCACATTTCGGCGCTACCGGCCTTATTTTTTTCTAGCGCGAGGGCCATCTCGATAGATACGGCGGTTTTTCCTGTAATGAGCTGATTGAGCGTATTGCGGTGGCAGCCGAGTTGTTTTGCGACATTTGCCACGCTATTAAGTTCGTTGCCGTCCTCATCCCGGATAAATTTGTGTAGGACTAGTCGGCCAGGGTGTGGGGGGTTAAACATAGCCATGATGGGTCTCCTTAGTATCAGGCAGCTAGCGTTCGAACCTTGCTCATTGCTTTATTGGGCTGATTTTCGGCTTCCCATACGTCCAGAGCAATCTGCATATCTAGCCAGCTTCGCATACTAGTCTTGGTGGCGATTGCTATGCGCTGAGCCAAATCTTTAGAGCAGGGGATATGCTCATTAACGAACAATGACAAATGTTTTCTAGAGACACCTATAGCCTTTGCGACCTGGGTTACATTTAGGTTAAGGGGCTCCATAACATCAAGTTTGAATACAAGACCGGGATGAGAGGGCTTGCGATTGCGCTTCCTAGCCATAGATATAACCTCGCTTGTTTCGTAATTTTGAATATTTAATTTAGTGATACTGTTCGTAGTCAACAACAATGGCGTCTTCGCCATCAGAAAAAAGAAAAAAGGGGACGGAGGGATTATCTTTTGATCAACCATCTCCTGTGCGTTTAGGTCTACCACTACACCTGGTTGTTTTTTAATCCCTCCGTCCCCTTTATTTCATTTCCTTGATCACCTTAAAAGAACACTTAGTAGCATCGTTGCGTAAGGAATTACCCGCAGTTATTGAAAAAGAAGTTGCCATGCATGAACTTACCTTTCATCAACAGGAAGTAAAAGATCGTATTAAAACACTGTTTTGAATGCATATGTTTTTGCCAGATCGGTGTTCCGCCTGACTGTTAGAGCAGGAGATTGCGTTTCGCACACCTATAACAATTTATCATCAATGATTTGCGTAAAATGCTCGATAAGACTCTGCTCAATGGGACGATATGTCTGGGCGAGATCTTGTTTACTGTAGCTGTTATCAAAACGTAGCGGATAACCTACATTTTTGCTAACAAAGGCACGGGGGATCCCGGCCACAATTGGCCCCAGCAGCCAGGTTAAAAATTTGGGCAGTTGTCGAGTAGGAAAAGGGTATCGGTCGCCAAAGTGCTTACGTAAAATTTTGCCCATATCAAGCATAGACATTTCCGTGGCAGAGAGGATATGACGTCCACTGGCCTGGGGTGTAAATCCTGCGCTGATATGCCCTTGGGCCACATCGCGGACATCCACAAGGCCACAATAAAATTTGGCCACACCGACTTTTAATGTGCCATCCCCAAATTGTTTTAGGATATCAATACTGGCGGAATTGCTCCCTTGGGTCAACGACGGCCCCACCACCAAGCTTGGATTAATCACCACCATATCCCATCGGTGTTGCTGTTTATTAATGGCCCAGGCCTCTCGTTCAGCGCTGACTTTGGAATAGGAATAGGGTTGATGGTCTATATTACTGGTGGTGTTCCAATGTTCTTCAGTAAACACTCCTCCTGGCACCTGCTTTAAATCCACTGCATCCCCGCAAATAGAGGCAACACTGCTGGTCAGTACTACACGCTTCACTGTGTCAGTGCGGTTAACCCCTTCAAGAACATTGCGCGTGCCTTCCGTGGCGGGATGGAGCAGTGCAGCATGGGCATCCTTGAATCCTTTAAGGATAAAAGGCGATGCCGTGTGTATCACCAGTTCACAGCCCTTGATCGACTGATCAAAACTACCGGGTTCTAGCAAGTCAGCCTTAAACAGCTGTAAGCTTCCTGGTGCGTTTTGCGTCATTTTTTCCAAATGTCCCACACGGGCCTTTTGCTTGGGATCCCGAACGGTACTATGTACTGTGAACCCTTGATCCAACAATTGTTTGATGATCCAGCTAGCAATATAGCCATTGCCGCCTGTCACTAAGATTGGTGCTGATTTATCGATAGTGACCATTTCCACCTCCTTAACCCGCCTTTTTTATCCATACGCGAGAAAATTTATTGTGTTTTCTGACTGGAGGAACTTGAATTTACCCGCTTAAAAATTTTATAGAGTTTATCCGAACATCCTAACATGATTTATTGGAAGAGACTAAGAGAGACTAAGAGAGGCTGAGAGAGTGTCCGGTTACATTAACCTGTCCATAACCATTGTCCATAACCATTGTCCATAAGGTGTAAATACACGTTCATGATGTCTTCTGGGAGGGGGTTGGCATTGGGGTTTTTAGCTGGAAAAGCCATTTTGCACATGCTAGTTTGGGTGGCGCCTGGGTTGACGCAATTGAATAAATGAATAAGTTAACTAGAGTTTAGAGCGAAACGGCTCTCCAGAGAGGCCTCCGCTCGATACTTTTAACATTGCCTGGTGGTCAATAATGCTGCCCACAGCGACTTTTATGTGAATTTAACCATCTCGTTTTGCTTTGGCTTTTTGTTTTTGTCGTTGGGCTTCCTGCTCGGCTTTGTTGCGCTCCTGTTGTACTTTGCTATCGCCTTCTTGAATGTGTTTGGCCGCGTCACTGTCCGCTTTGGTCTGTTGGTCGCCGACCTTTTTTAGACCATCCGTATACGCTTTATTGGATTCGGTCGTCGCTTTATCGGCTTTTGCTGTTTGTTCCGTGGACCACTCTTTGCGCTGCCCCTGAACTTGCTCATGCAATTGGCCCCGCGCCTTGGTTTGCTCCTGTGCATTTTCCGCTTCGGCCTGGCGTATCTGCTGTTGATTTTGGGCTTTTTCTGCGCTCACCGAGCTTTGGTATTGACCTTTTTCCTGCGCCATATCGCCCTGGGCTTGGGCCAGGGATGCCTTGATTTCCGCGCCTTTTTGAATGTGTGCTACCACTGAAACCGCATCGGCTTCTTCGGTGGCGGCCGCCGCTGCAGCCGCTTGCTGTTTCGCACCACCGCCGGCCAGATTAGGAATGGTGGCCACTAGGGCTTCGTTGGCATCCACTTCTGGGAAGGTGTCGTTTTCGCCGCGGTCCTGCGCTAAATCGGCGTTGCCCTCGGTGACAGCTTGTTGCTTGGAGGTTTGCAGTGATGTCAGTTGCTCCTGTGCTTGCGCAGGGTCGGCATTGCCTTCCAATTTCACGCTTGGTGATGTGCCGGCGTTGGCTTGCATGGCGGGATCGGAGGTGGGTAGCGCATTAATGGAGCCTTGTACACGGCGCACATCGGCTGCGGTCATACTGCCTTTGTCATCGCCGCTAACGGCGGGGGTGCTTACCTGATCCGCAGGGGAGGTGGGCATTTCTGGGATTGCCTCGGACGCTGGCGTCGCCACTTCCTGACCTTCCTGTACTTCTTCCAGGTTTTCCGCTGCAGCCGCTGCTGTTCCCTGCGTGTCTTTATTGTCTCCTTTGCCTTTGCTGCGGTTGGCACCCACCGGCCTTTTTATTGTTGGCGGCGCACTGGCCAGGGCCTGATGTTGCTCACCCACATCTTTGGCAATGGCTCCGCCCACGCCCGATAAGCCCGACAGCACGACATCGGGTGGCGATGCCCCCAGTGTTGCCAGCGCACTGCCCGGTGGCAGCGCGGCGACCTTGGGTACTTCTGGTTTCGCGGGTTTTTCGATGGGGCTGCCGCCACCGCCTCCACCAGTAGGACTGGCGCTGCCAACGGGTTCGTTGAGAAGCTGGGTGGTACTGCGTTGTTCGCTCACGCTTAGCGTCGATGAATCTTCAGCGGCATCAACATCCTTTGTTGCTGCCTCGCTGGTGGTTTCTTGCATCGAGGTGCTTTCATTGGAGGCATTGTCACTTAAGGCATTGCTACTCGCGGGATTGTCACTTGGGGAATCATTACTTAATTCAGCATTAGCTTGCTTTATTTCTCTATCGGCTTGGGAGGGATCAAAATCCTCTTCGACCTCACCGCTGAGGCTGTCGAGTTTTGCCTCCATTTCTTTTTCAGCTGCATCGGCGTTGCCCGAGACTTGTGTCTCGCCGCCCGATGCGCCAGCCGCGCCTCCCGCTCCAGTTGCGCCTTGGGGTTTATTGGCTGCGGCACTTACCTCTGATGTGGATGAGTCGCTGGTTTTTTTATTATCTTCTTTTGCCGATATTTTTTTGCCTTTGTCAGCTTGGTTTTCTGCTTGAGCTTTTTCTTGCGCAGATTTATCTTCTTCTTTGGCGGCCTTATCTTCTGCTGCCTTTTTCTCCTGTTCTTTGTTCTGATCTTTTGTTGTTTCTTCTGTATTAGTCTCTTCTGTTTGAGTTCCCTCTATTTTTGTTTCATTGTTTTTTTCTTTGTCCTTTTTTTCTCCATTTTGCGACTTATTTTTATCGGGTATATTTTTATCTGCTGCGGTTTCATTCTTCGATAGATCCGCCTGTTCTGATTTCCCCATTAAATCAGTTGCGCCTTTAACCGGCAGCTTAGTTTTTGTTTTCTCCTCTGCTGATGGCTGAGGACTGGCTGGCTGCGTCTCTTGCAGTTGCGCCTTTGGTTTTTCTTGCTTGGCCTGCCGGATGGGCATGCCGATAGGTGGTGAAGACGAATTTACCTGAGCTGGTTTATCTTGGGCTGCATTTTCATGCAGTAGGGCCTGAGCCCCTTGAAGCCCCATGCGCTGCTGCAAATTATGCGTATTTGCGCCAGTAACACCACGCGTGTTTTTGTGTATTACGCTGGGTTGTCTGGCGCGAAATGAGCGTTTATTGCTGCTTTTAGCTCGAGATTGATGGTGATTGCCCACATCGCGATCCGCTTGCTTTAATTAGTCTGTTTTATGTGTCTGTGCTTGGTTTACTTGCCCTCGTAGTGGTTTTTTTCTTAACAGGCGTTTTTGTTTTCTCCGCAACCTTGCTTGCTACGGGTGTTTTTTTCTCCGCAGTTACTGGGGTTGCTACGGGTGTTTTAGTCTCGTCTGTCGGTGTTCCAGTTTTCAGTTCTGGTGTAACATCGGTTAGTTCTTTTTCTGCTATTGTTATATTTTTCTCTTTCATGATTGCCGTTATTTTTTCTTTTACGGTATCGTCTTTTAGCAGGTCTTCGTTAAACAGTCTTTCTTTTACCAATGCTTCTTTTAAGACAATATTTTCTTTGCGCATGGTATCGAGTGCAATTCTTTCGTCGATTCTTATTTTTTCAATCTCGAAACCTGCTATCAATTCTGCTTCCGGAATTTTATTAATCAACCCCGAGCCGTCACCGCGTGCAATTAAAGAGATATCGCTAGCCGGTATTTTGCTAAAATCAACAGCCGTTTGAGCAGCAAAAGTGCCGGAAGTACTTAACATATCGATAATTTGGCTGTTGCTTAGCAGGCTCATATCCACTGTTCGGTTAAGCGATTGTGAGGGGCCACACAGGCACTGAATAGGTTTAATATATTTTCTTACAGCGGTGTTGAGATCAGTTAAACCGTCCTGTGTCACTTTTACACTGGCGAGCAGTACCCAGGATTCGTCGCAACAGTCGCAGCAGTGACATTCACCACACTCTTTTAGGCATTCACAAGGATCCTGCGCGGTGTTGCTTTGCCTTAAACCGGTTGAAATACCGGTAGAAATTTTATGGCTAGTATTTAAAGCTATTTCTTCATTACTACGACCGACACCGGAGGCAGCTGCATCCGTTCCACTGGTGTCTGAGCTATCTGTATCCGCGCCGCTCGTGCCGTCGTCTTCGGCACCGGTCACTAGTGTACTTCGGCACAAGCAATGAGGTGGCGCTTCTGCGCTAAACACTTTAATCACCAGCACTTCCCGCGCTCGGCTGTAATTGCACTGGGCTTTACCCTGAGTATCACAGTGGTTGCCATCATTGCGCGGCGACTGCTCAACGGTGCTACGCCGTATAGCAATTAGCACGTCCGTTGGCAGGTTTTGGTAATCCAAAGGGTTGCAAGGGTCGCAGGACTCCGGCGTTAAATTAATAACACTGGGCTCGCACAGCTGCATCGGATAGCCCAGACAATCCATCGCCACGCCCGGTTCCACCCGCAAGCAATAATTATGGCTTAATGGATCGCCTACCAAGGTGACGTCAAAGCCGCATACCACGCCGCAGCCAAAGTAGGCGCGCATAAATATCTGCATCAATGCCAATGGATACTGTTGCGCGGTATTTAAATCCTCGGAATTAACCACCATGCCATCAGAATATACTGTTGATTGCACCGAGCTAGGGTGTGTTGTTTCGCTGAGTTTTAGATCATTCATAGTCAATTCCATCCATACTTAATCAAATTTTTTGGATTTATTTTCATGGGTTTGTTTATCACTCGAGCCATTTGGCTTTTTATCATAGTCGGGATATTGATCGTCAGCGCGGTCGGGGTCGTCATCATGACTGCCAGGTTTTGAAGAGCTAATGGTTTTTGGTTCAACACAAAAGGTCACCACAAAATCATCGCCGGGCATGTCCTGCGCTTTTTTGTTTTCTGGAAAGTGAAGCGGTCTTGCGTCTAACATATCCCCGCATTCATCCCGTAAATGTGCACCGCGTACTGTAAGCTCGATTGAAAAGGGAAAATTAAAACGCGATAACTCACTGTCAATTTGATTGGCGATCCATAAATCCGAGAACTGCAGTCGCACACCCTTGGCATAGTCGCCGTGTTGATCGAGAAAATGTATTTCGCTAATCGGTAGGCGCAGTACATCTTTAAACATTGGGTTCTGTTCGCGCACCACCGCAGTGATAAATAGACTGCCTGGGTTTAGCGTGTTGGTGGCGATGGGTTTGCTAAACCCAATCGATATACCATCCTGCTTGATGCGTGAAGAAAATGCCCTCCACTGAATCGGGTGGTTCCAGCTGTCTTGCAGCCAGTCTTCAATGCTCAGGCTCTCGACGCGCGCTAAGTGTTTGTCGCAGCCTTGAATCAGTTCGAATAACAAGGGGTTGCGATACACATATTCGCGGTGGTGGCAGACTTGCGGATCGACAGAGCAAAATTCAAAGCCGGGGCCACAGTGCGTGGCATGCGTCTCAGCGGCCCTTGTCTCAGCAACACAGACACAGGCCAGCGATACGCCGGTGCTGGCACTGTATAACCAATCGCAAGGTGCTGTGGCGCAGGGCTCGGGCGCCATCTCGCAAATATTGGGCAGGCATTCGGGCGGGTCGACGGCGTTATGATCTGTGGCGCCCAGGCGCTCGCAGATATAGCCATCGCGCTCAATACAGGGAGGGCAGTCTGGGCACTGGTGGGGCTGGGGGGTGCACTCGGTGCTGAGGGTGAACACCACACCTTCCTCCACCCAATCCACTGCGCTTTCATCGCATCCGCAGTGCTGGTCTACATCGTAGGCCCGTTCGGCGTAGTGCACGTAGAGCGTGTGGTTACCGGGGCATTCGGGTAGAGCGCCGCCCAGGTCTTCGATACCCACCCAGCCACCGTGCCAGTACAGGGCGCGGCCATAACAATCGATGGCCAGACCACAGCCAATATAAATTTTGCCCTGTTCACAAACACAGTGGCCGTAGTGTTCAGAACTATTGTTTTCAGAATCAGTGTCGCCGTGGGTTTTAAGCGCAAAACCATACACTACACCGGTGCCAGCCAGCCCCAGTATCAGCTGTGACAGGCGTTTACTTTGATGTTGGTGAATGCGGTTTAGCCGGTCGGGCGTCAGCCTTTGGTCGCGCTGAAAAACCGGCCTTTGCGTCCATTCCTGGGCGCAGGTTTCACGTTGTTGGGACATTGTTATTCTCCTTTATTACCAATTTACAAAATCGAATCGACATCTAATCGGGTCGATGTACTTAGAGTCATTCCCGCGCTGCCAAAAGCGCGGCCCATACGGCGTCGACCATCGGGTTTTAGCGACATGTTTCCCAGCTGAGAATTTTGACCAAGTTGTAAAACGCCGGGACTTTGCACCTGCAGTGTTGCGTCGAGCTTGTTCATCCCCTGCAATTCAGTATTGGCCACAAAATGCAGCCTATAGCGACAGTGGGCGGGGATAAAAAATCGTAAGTAGCGCTGTAGCAGTGCCTGTAGAGCGCTGCTCTGGCCGCTGCTATTGCGGTCGATATAAATCTCGATCAGGCCTTTGCGCCGGGACAGCAACTCCCCCGCATCCACTGCGTCATAACGTAAACCCTGCTGTCCTAAAACGGCTTCGCTGCCGAGCCGAAATGCGGGGGGTGTTTTTGGCGTGAGTACCAGCGTTTGGCAGCCGAGGCGGGCAGAAAAGGCATTGGCCTGTATTGATGCGGGCAGTATCCAGGGGTTTGCATATGCGCTCAGGTCGGCGATAAAAAAATGGTCGCCCAGCAAAATTTTTAACAGCGCTTGCAAGCCCGCGTGGGTACCTCTTGCCTGGAGTAAATACGGCGCATTTTGCAACAGGGTACGTTGCATAGCGCTGGCGACTTCCGTTGCCGGTGGCAGCCCCAGCCACTGCAGCAAGAAGGGTAGCCAGTCATCCGCTGCGCTTTGCGGATCAATATTTTCTGGCAGCCTATCGAGGTGGCTGTCGAGATCGCCGTGCACACTTTCAAATACCGCGAGGATATTGCGCAGCACCGAGGACTGGGCTTTGTTTTCCTGATACACCGCAGGCAAATAACGCAGTAGCGAAATGTTCGGGTAATACACGTTAAGTTGACGAATACGCGGTGCCGCTTCCCCTTCTGTTGCGCGAGCGCGCAGGCGCAGCCAAATATGGGTGTCGGCAATGTCATGCAGGGGAAATCTCAGTATGCGTTGCGGGCAATAACCGCCATTAGAGCTTACGCCCCCGCGATAAACCCGCTGCTGTGGGTCCTGCCAGTTTAAGAGTGTATTGAGCTGAGCCAGGCGTAGTGCTGCGGGAACAGAGGTGTTATTGCTAATGCTGGCAGCCTGGTCAATAACGGTGCTGCCCTCGGGTGCGCTGGCGACACTGACTTCAATGGCTGCATTGGGCGATAGCTCGACCGCAATATCCATTCGCAGCCAACCCCCCGGTAGACCATCCGGTGATACCAGTACCGGTGTGATATAGCTCGGTAGCTTATCGTCCTCGATGGAGGAGAGGGTATTGTGTTGCAGTGCCATTAGGCCCAGCGGTGTTGCCACCACTAGAGCCGCTGTTAGCGGGTTGGCGCATAAGCCCGTTAGCAGTGCAGGGTTGCCGCTAAAAATAGCGGCGGGCAGCGTTTGCGCAAATTGAGCGATCACTTCCCCGCTGAGACTTAAGGTCCACAGTTCGCCGGTTGCAGCAGACATCAGGTGGATATGGTGTTGGCTATCCACTGCCATCAGTGAAGCGTTAAAAACCTCTGACTGCCTTGGTGCAGCGTAAATTACTTGCATGCTATCGGCGGGTTCTGCCTCGGCACACAGATCGATCAGGGTCAGTTGCCAGACCGGTGGTGGGGGACTGTGATTGCCTGGCGTAGGTTGAGCATCAAATATCACAATTTGTTTTGTATCTGCCAGATAGGCAATTTTGGCGTCGTACAAACTGCCGGGATAGTCGATTTGCTGCACGCGGTGAGAGCCTGCATCAATATGAACGATGCTGGCCGGGTCACTATCGCCACCGAGAATAATCCATACCCCTTCCTCGGCATCACTGCATATGGCGAGAATATCGCGCTTAAACTCAAGCTCGTCGAGTAATTGCAAATCGTTGCTGTCGTACACAAAGAGTTGCCGGCTGGGTCCACCCGTGCCCCCCGCCTCAATGCAAAGCCACAGCTGATGCATGCCACAGGCCAATGCTTTGGCCTGTTTGGTGCTGGCGCTGGAGGTGTAACCGACCACGCTGAGTTTGCCCAAGACAAGCACGCCGTTGGGCATAAGACGGACCAGCTCCAGACTTTGCTGGCGCACCCAGTAAAGATCGCCACAGGGGTTAACGCTTAACGCCGGTGTCGCGTCGATGGCACTGGTTCCCAGCAGTGGCTGGCTTTCGATGGTTCCTGCACTTAGTAAGCCACTGGCGGTGATTTCAAGGCGATCACTCAACCCCGCCTGCCATTGTTGCGGGGTTTGGAAATGGTAATGCTTTAGCTCAGCGGCAGTCATAACAGGCCTCCGCATTGTTTTGTCTATCAGTGTCTGTAGCGCTGCTGTCGTAAGCCGACAATTGATGCTCGCGCCCGATGGCAATTTCAAGTGCTGACAAGGCAATATCCTCGGGGCCTGCCGCTTGTCCCAGCCGCGCGATCAGGCAGGTGCGCACCGCCAGTACGCCCGGGGTCTGGGCCAAGAGTACCTGCATTTCCTGGCAGCTCAGATCGCGCCCAGCGGGCCAGGGTTCGATATCGTCCAGCTGGTCATAGCCCGCCTTTAAATCCAGTGCCAGATCACACCGATCCAGTGCATTGGGGACATCGGTTAAGCGTGCATCCAGCCGCATTCTGGCCAGTGTCAGTACCGCTTCAATATCCTCACCATCGGCGATTAACAGATCGGCTTGCACCTGTACGGCGATGCGCTCAGTCGCGACCACATACAGTTTTTCGCCCAACACCTGGCGCGGGCGCAGCCCTTGTAAAATATGTGTGGCATAGCGCGCTGGCACCGCGTCCAGTGCATCAATTAAGGGATCGCGCTCGGGGGTAATCACTAGCGTGCGACTGCCCGGCAGCTTGCGACAGGTCAAGTCTTGGTGAAAACCCACTAACACACTGGCCTCTCTGACGGCAGCGTGGGGTAGTTGCAGCGCCGCCTGTGATAATTGTTGATTGCTGAGCAATGCCTGGCGTTGCAATATTTGCTCGCGGGCTTCGGCGCGCAGACGGGTCAGTGTCCAGGCATCTTCTCCGCCGCTGATCGCAGTACTGTTGGAGCCAAAAATAACATCGCCCGCCAAGCCCGGTGCTCCGGTCATGCGCCAGTTTAAATCGGCAATTTGATTGCCCTCATCGCCTCTGCACAAATTGTAAGCTCGGTGGCGGATTTGCGCGTCTTTGACGGGAATACGGCCATTGAGACCGTTGCCAAAGCTGAGGCTGTTGCGGGAGCGGTCTAAGGCATAAACTCGGTCGGCAGGGCCGGCAGTTTTGAGTGAATCCACTTCCTGCCACAGCTCAAATACGCCCTGTTCCTCCACCTCAATATCGATATTTTCGCCAGTGGGTAGACCGTCTAGGGCAATATCAAAAGACTCATCGGGCAGACCAAAACTCACCCGCGATAGCGGTGCCTGTGCCTGGGTTTGCAGTTGCACCAGGGGCAGAACATTAAGCGATAAACGTTGAATACGTGCGGGAATGGGATTGATGCGGCCACGGGTACGAATACGCAAACGCGATTGCACGCCCGCTCCCGCCGCGATAGAAAGCGCAATGGCTTCGTCGGGCAGTTTAAACAGGGCGTAGCCGCTGTGGTTGAGTGCGTGGGTGGTATCCTCTTCCAGGCTAAGTCTACGCCAGGGCTCGCCGCTTATTTCCAGCCGGTAATCCACAATTAAACTACCGCTGCTTCTAGAAGGTTTCGCTGAGTCAACTTCGGCCAGTGGCAGATCCAGCAGCTCAAAGCCCAAGCTCAACGGCAGTTGTGTGGCTGTGTTTAGCAGCGGGCGGTCAAACAGCAACTCCAGCGTGTCGGGCACTCGCTGCTGCAAACTATCGTGCAATACCAGTATTGGGTTTTGCTCTCGCGTTGCCAGATCAAAACGCCGGCCATCACTGAACAAGGCAAGCAAATTGGCGGCACTGATATGCAGCGCGCGGGCGCTTTGATAACCCAGCTCCGGCTGCTCGGGGCAGTGGGCCGGGGCAGCCAGTGCGAGGTCTACTCCGGCAGCAGGCATGGTGCCAGCAACGGGGGTTTGCGGGGGCCAAATTAATCCCTGCGCCGGCTGGGCCGCCTGACTGCGCACACCTAACAGTGCGGCAAAGGCTTGGTAGTGGGCATCGCTGATAAAGCCGGCCTGAAAGCTCTCTTGATCGACTAGCCAAGCCACCAAGTCCAGCAGGGTCATGCCCGGATCGTGTATGTTGTGGTCGGTCCAGCTGGGCGCGTAGAGGGGAATCCGCGCTCTGGCCTGCTCTACCAGCGTTTCGAATTCGACATTATCGAGTTGGGGGATGGGCAGAGACATTAGCGGCTGCCTCCCTGAGTGAGATTAACCGTTAACTCGATATTGTTGTTTTCTGCACAGATAAGGCCAAAGGTGGGCATATTGTCTAGCTGCTGGCAGGGGTCTATGGTGCTGATTTCAATGTCACCCAGAATCCGATCAAAGCTTGGGATTTGTGCTAGGCAGCGTAAAATATCCGATTCCCACAGCCTGCGGGCAAAGGGCCAGCCCTGCTGTGTGCTTTGCTGTGTTGATAAGTGGGCTGGCCCACCTTTGATGGGGTCGAGTAAATCACTGAGCCGCTGTCGCGCCTGTTGTTCGAGACTGGCCGCCTCGGCCAATGTTCTGGCTTGTAGTTCCAGGCGTAGGCTTATGGCCACATAAGTCGGGCCGACAATCTCGATCTCCTCTTCATCCAGCCCACCCCAGGCGCGCTCGCGCAGCAATTCTGCCAGCGACTGACGGTCGGCAAGCGAGGGTTGTGGACAGCGCGCTGCCCCGGTATCCACCGCAATTGCCACCTGAATTTTACTGTTGATTTCGGTGGGAAATAGGCAGCGCGCTTGAACTAGACGAGGGGAGGTCGCGACCGCCAGCGCTTCAATATCGGTGGGGCTAAGTGCATGGCCACTGTGGCGGATACGGGCCGGTGCATCGCTTATTTGCGCGCTAAGTACCGGGGGTTCAGTACCGCCTGCCGCCCGCACCGGGTTGGCCACGGTCTCAACGCCGGGTAGATCAGATTTTAAGGCTCCGATGTTATAGGCATCCACATTGCCCACCGTGCCACCACCAGTTTGGTAGCGAATAACACGGACATTGTCGCGACCAGGCGGCGGTATTTTTGTCTCTGCACCAAAGGTCACAATGCCTAGCATCGGGTCGAGTTTAAACACTCTGGCGGTTTGTTCCTGACCGATAAAACTTTCCACCGCCCGCCATTTAATCCAGTCTCCTTCTATAGACAGGGCCGGATACTGGGTGACGGCATCTTTATCAGCGGCGAGTAAGGTTGCGCGCTCCTCTACCGTTAATTTTTCGCGCACCCGCAATTCAAAACTGGGTGGCAGTACCGGGCTTTGGCTGATAGAAAATTGCTGCGATTTTTCGCCGCTGCTGGAACCGAGCATTTCCTGCTGTCGTGTTTGTACTTGTTCGGCAGCAATGGCGTTGACAAAAACGCCGTGCAAACGCGGTGCCCATGCTGCGACTTCAATACTGGGCCGTGCGCGCAGCCAAAATAGATCCTGCCCAAACAAACGATATTTTCGCGGAATAAATTCAATGGCTACTTGCAGATAAGCGCGGCGGTGAAAGCCCTGACTTTCATCGGCATGGGAAACACGTCGCCAGCCTTCTTCCATTAATATTTCAAAATCTAGAGGAACATTGTCTATTTGATCCTCGGCATCGATATAAAAGGATAACTGACCTACTTGAAAAGCCTGACTAAACCCGAAATACACAACGCGTTGTGATTTGGAGGTCTCGGCCAGAGGTGATTCCACATCTTCAGTAGTGGGGGTGATGACTTCATCTTCACTACACGATCCTGGTTTTTTCCAGTAACAGCTTTTAGGTTCTGGCTGGCAGTTTTCGCCTTGCGTATTTTCAACATTAACAGCAATGCTATCCTGATTAATTTTTGTGGCGCCCTCAAACAATTCAAATTGTGCATTTTCAACCTGACTCGCCTGGGTCGAATTGTGAAAACCCAAATTGTTTTGCACTAGCACAATATATTGTCGAAACCGATACCGTCAGCGTGCCCAACACGCAAACCATTAATGTGAATACCGATAATTTACGGCCGCCGGAAATATTGCGCATAGAGGCGAATTTTAGTTTATTAGAAACGG
>JAZFYA010000060.1:0-2433 GCA_036443315.1 Pseudomonadales bacterium | reverse complement strand
CCTTGTCACACCAAATGTTAGACACACCCAATGTTAGAAGGACGTGATATCATCACATTGGCACGATGTTAGGGCCTGCAGGACAATTGACACGGTGGCCAATCAGGGCGCGTTTAAGCTTGTTGGTCTTTGCGGCGTTTTTAGCGAGGACTGTCTGAGCGAAGCGAGTTCCGCAGCCGCCGCAAAGAACAACAAGCTTGCGCCCGGCCACCGTGTCAATTGTCCTGCAGGCCCGGAGTGATGGGATTGAATGTTCTGACCTAATGTTCTTCCTGAAACTCTAAGTAGTTCAATTAATGACAGCAACCATTAATTTCTGCAACTCATAACAGCAGCAAGCATTAACCATGACCTTAAAAATTTATAATTCCTACAGCAGACAAAAAGAAGTATTTACTCCCCTGGAGCCCGATACAGTCAAGATGTATGTCTGTGGCCCCACGGTGTATAACCGCGTACATATTGGCAATGCTCGGCCAGTTGTTGTGTTCGATACGTTATATCGCCTGCTGCAAACCCTTTACAGTAAGGTGGTGTATGCTCGCAATATTACCGATATCGACGATAAGATTATGCAGGCGGCCAAAGAGAGCGATGAATCTATTGCTGAAATTTCTAGCCGTTATTCCCAAGCTTATAATGAAGATATGGCCGAGTTAAATAATCTTGAACCCACCATAACCCCCTATGCCACCGAACATATTAATGAAATGGTTGCAATGGTTCAGGCGCTGATTGATAACGGCCACGCCTACGAGGCTGAAGGCCATGTGTTGTTTGCAGTACAGTCGATGCAAGACTACGGAAAATTATCCAAGCGCTCATTGGAAGATCTGTTAGCAGGTGCTCGTGTTGAAGTGGCGGCTTACAAAAAATACGCCGGTGATTTTGTGTTGTGGAAACCCTCTTCCGCGGAAGAGCTCGGTTGGGACAGTCCCTGGGGGCGAGGCCGCCCCGGTTGGCATCTGGAATGTTCAGCGATGATTGAAAAGCATTTGGGGAATACCATTGATATTCATGGTGGCGGTATTGATCTGCAATTCCCCCATCATGAAAATGAGATTGCTCAAAGTACGTGCGCCCACGGTGGTGAGCAATTTGTTCGCTACTGGATGCACAACGCTTATATCAATATTGACGGCGAGAAAATGTCCAAGTCTTTGGGCAATTTCAAAATGGTCAATGACTTGCTGGAACACTATCCGGGTGAAGTATTACGTTTTACCATTTTGTCCGCGCATTATCGCTCGGAATTAAATTTTAGTGCCGATATTCTGGATAGTGCCCGAAAAACACTGGATAACCTGTATGCTTATTTGCAGGCAGTGACCGATGTGGACGTGGATAGCGCTATCGATATCAGTGATACTGAAATCTATAAAGCGTTACTGGATGATTTAAATACCCCGGTTGCCATTCGCGAACTGCATAATCTCGGTAAGGCATTAAAAATGGCAGAAGGGAAAGAGCAGGCTCGATTAAAATCAATGCTGTTGAAAGCTTCATCGCTGATGGGTTTGTTACAGCAACAACCGGAAGACTGGTTTTATGTTGCAGCGGCTGAAGGCGCTATCACCGATAATGAAATTGACGATTTAGTAGAACAGATGCATCAAGCTCGTGCGGATAAGGATTACGGACTAGCCGATGAAATTCGCAACACATTGACTGAGCAGAGTATTGTGTTGACCCGGGATGGGTGGAAGAGGAGTTAGTATGCCTGTAATTTTTTGCTTTTGCCTGCTTATAAATTGTGAAGGACATGCACCAGTCACCCATCTGAATTAAGGCGTTTGCCGGGGGCTACACGTAGATACCGACGGCCCTTGGCTACTTGCCTCAGAAATTATTTAGTGCCGTACTTTGTCCAGGTCTTCGGAGGGCAGCATGGCTGCCTGCTCACTATGACAAATCTGTGGTTTATACCGTTGGTATATCCAGACCCAAGGGGCTCAAAGCACGGGCATATCAGCGTTAAACAAACAGGTAATAGATTGCTCAAGAGGGGGGTTAATCAAGTCTGGTGGTTTTACCAACCCCAACGACGAACTTCCGCTCTTAACCAAAACTTTGTGTTTATCTATTCAGATTAATTAAGTAAATAAACCTCTATTATAGGTTGTAAAGCCCACAAAGTAGGTATATTGTTTTGATAGGTTTTCTATTAAGAGCAAGTAAATATGCTAGAAGCTGTCCTTGGATCAACCAATGCCGAAAGGGTGTTGCTATTTATATTGGCGAGAGAGGAGGGTTACGCCACTGAAATCGCGCGTCTGTATGAAACGGATTTGAGTCTCATTCAAAAACAGCTGGATCGCTTGGAGCGGGATGGTTTGTTGGTCAATAAAAAGGTGGGTCGCACCCGAGTTTACCAGTTCAACCCTCGCTATGCTTTCCTAGGTGAAGTGAAGCAGTTGTTGGCGAAAGCGCTAG
>JAZFYA010000059.1:0-3387 GCA_036443315.1 Pseudomonadales bacterium | reverse complement strand
CCAAGAGATGAAGCTAGAAAAACAGTAAAAAAATATGGGCATCCCATAAAGCAAAAATAAGGCTTAAATGTCGAAAATATATATAATTGTATCAACAGCTTATGCTTAAGGAAGTGCCATTCGGGTCAGACCCAATCGCAATTGCCTATGCAGGGCACCAGTTTGGCCACTTTAATCCACAACTCGGCGATGGAAGGGCTCACCTCCTAGGGGAGGTCATCGACCAAATGGGTAAAAGGTGGGATCTTCAACTTAAAGGGTCTGGTCCAACCTCGTTTTCAAGGGGCGGTGATGGTCGTTGCGCTATCGGTCCGGCAATTCGAGAGTTCATCATGAGTGAGGCCATGAAAGCCTTAGGCGTTCCTACCACACAATGCCTAGCTGTTGTGACTACTGGAGAGCCGGTCTATCGAAATACAGCAGTCCCAGGAGCCGTGGTAACAAGAGTTGCATCAAGTCACTTGCGGGTTGGAACGTTTCAATTTTTTGCAGCGCGTGGCGACCATAACGCTTTGCACGCTCTCCGTGACTACACCATTGAACACCACTTCCCTGAATTAATGGCAGAAAAAGAAAATCGAACTATTTTGTTGATGGCTAAGGTCATTGAAAAACAGATTAAACTGGTTGTCGAATGGATGAGGGTTGGTTTTATTCATGGTGTCATGAATACGGATAATACAGCCATTTCAGGTGATACGATTGACTATGGCCCCTGTGCGATGATGGGGGTTTATGATCCAAAAACTGTTTATAGCTCGATAGATCGTATGGGGCGATATGCTTTCGGAAATCAACCTACTATTGCTCATTGGAATATGGCACGGCTCGCTGAATGTATGCTACTTCTTATCAACAAGGATGATACTCAAACCATTGAGCAGTTAAAATCAATGATTACCGAGTTTACCCCTCAGTTTAACCAAGCATACAATAAAATGATGGGCAATAAGTTTGGCATTCTATCGGTTCGACAAGAGGACGAAAAACTTCTGGACTCACTTTTAGCGCAATTCACGTTGCGGAGTATGGACTATACGATCACCTTTGACCTTTTAACTCAATCGTTAACGTCCAACTCAGTCACTTCTCAAATGAAAACTGAATTTGAACAATGCTTTGACCCTTGGCGAAAAAGAATCAATGAACAAGATGCCTCTATCGAAGAAATTCAAGCGTTGATGAGACAACATAATCCTGTTGTCATCCCTAGAAATCATCATATTGAAGCGGTGATTCAAGAATGTGAGGAAACCGGCGTTGCGACATCTGCGGAGAAATTTCTCGAAGTGCTGCGTTGTCCATACAAAGAAATACCACAAACATTTCAATTCCAAGCCCCACCTGACGATGGGGATCAACACTATCAAACGTTCTGTGGAACTTGAATGTTCACTCATCATTTTGCTTAAATTTCTCCGGGTCAAAAGGGTTTTAATACTTTGTCATATTACTGTGGCGATTTTAGGGGGCGGATGATGATGACATCACAGCACTAGAAGTGGCTTAAGTATGTGCCATTCCCATCTGACCCGAATGGTACTTACCTAAGGCTATAACCGAGGAGCTTTGAACCCGCTGTTCGCAATGCAAGGCCCACTATCGGTTGGAACCCCACGCCCTTTAGCGGGCCTTACATTGCGAACCGCTACTCCGTGGTACCCGGATACTGCACAATCTAGCCACCCTCGGTAGTCTAACCCCTCACCAGGGCGTGGGGTTCCAACCAAGTGAGGGGTTAGACTACCGAGGGTGGCGGCGGGATACTACGGTCGCAAGCCGTTAACAGCGCGGCCATTAAGTAAATGCCATTCCCATCTGCCCCCAATATTCCCAAACTATGAAACCAGCAGCGTGAATGCCCTGATGCTAGCCACCGACATGAAACGCGGGCTACAGGATCGTCGAACAGGCTGTGGCAACTCTAAAAATGTAGACCCAAAAGCTATAAATCAGAGCTCCATCAATCCGTAAAAAATTGATCCAAAAAACTAATCAATTCCACACAAAGGCCGATAACCCCTATGAGTCATGACAATATGTTGTAGCCCGAAGCCACAACAGGAGGTTTTTCATGAAACTCCTACAGTTAATCAACTACTTGAAGAAGCAAACCCATAACAGCTTTTTTATCTTTGGTCGTTACGGCTTTGTTCACGCAACACCCCAAAACACCTTGGAGCAGAATGCACCGACCAACCGACCAACCTATCGTGTTGATAGTTCCTATAGTTGGTTAGGCACAACGCAACGAATACAGCATCAAGGCGGTTTTCGCTTGTCAACTATCTGCTGCTTATGTGCTGGCGTCTTATTTGGCGAGAAGGCACTGGATGGCCCCACGATTGCGATGATCAATACACATTTTTAATAACAATGCCCTGCAAGTGGCGGCTATGTACAGTACGAGCCCACACTTGAACCACTTGTACAAGCAACACTGCCCCGAAGGCGCTGACTTAAGAACATTGCTGTTAATGGCTGACGCTGGCGTGGGTATCCGGGCACCACTGGAGTAGCTGTTCAGCTTAAAAGTCAGCGCTATTCAACACTGCCTCTCTTGGAATCAACTCTCTATTCGCCGCTCAATTTCCGCAAAAACAACAGAAACCTCCACCCCTAATTCAACACAGACATTAAATATTGTCGATAAGGTAGGTTGCTTTTTACCCGTTTCCAAGAGACTGAGGTGAGCGCGATCCATACCAATAAGGCTGGCCAGATCGTCCTGCGATAATCCACGTTGTAAACGATGTTCCTTGATAACAAGGCCAAATGTTTTTATCGCGTCTTCACGCCTGCGTTCTTCTCTCATGGCCAGGAAGAATAAAGGCTTGATTAAAGACTGTCTGTTGTCTATAGTACACTAAATATATTTACTGTTATAATCCTGAAAACCGCAGATTTAGTTTACAGACGAAAAGGGATAGTTGAATGAAGCAACTGCTAAGCCTTCTACTACTTTCTGCCCGCATAACCTGCACCCCTAGTAATCAGAGCGTTAGCTCTATGTCTGTTTACTTCTATCCTACAAACTACGCGGATAATGGCAGCATTTTACCCGCGGTATCGGCAACCGACTGTGTCAGATTTATGTGCTGGGTGAACCTCCCAGAAGAATAAGAACAGAACGAGGGCGTTATCCTAGACAAAACAGTTGATACCCAAAGCACTCGTTGTACTCACGGGACAGGCCCATCGTAGCGAAGGCGTTTACTATGTTGAAAATATTACTTTTTTGAAAATTTTGATCAAAAGCAGTAAGGCCCACCCCGCGTAACACTCAACATGGCCCGTGAAACAATGTTGTGGCCATTGGGATCGCCAAACCGGCCAAGATAGTTGACGCTAGACAAGCTATACATGTGCAGCTCCTATGACTTGCTA
>JAZFYA010000058.1:0-11372 GCA_036443315.1 Pseudomonadales bacterium | reverse complement strand
ACAGTCCATTTCAAACGCTAGCTCTATTGGCGAATACTAATGCCAATATTTCAAGCATCGAGCAGACTTTGTGGAAGACTCTATTTGCGATATTGTAGTCAAAAGCGGTTCCAACTGCCTATTCTGGCAGTCGCTTGAACAGGCGCTGGAGAATGAACCCGGCGTGCGGGTGCACGGTGTTAAATGGCACGAAACAACCGCCTGCAGGCTGCGCAAAATTCGACCACAAATCCTGATTATCTCCATCCCTACTGTCTCCGCAGAAGATAAAACAAGCCAGCGCTGGAAGTTAAAATGTGAGGATTATATCGACAGTTTCCCACAACTGATTGTTATTGGTATCGATGAAAATAGTGCCGATATGCTGGTGCGTTTTTCCAATGTTGATCGCAGTGTCTTTTTACGTTTAATCAATGCCCTCACGCCTAATGACGACAACTCAGACCGCTTGCACCTGGTCACCTCTAATAATGTCGAAGGCATTGTGCGTTTATCTGAACATCAAGAACATTGCGAGAACAATGATCGCGCCCTCCCCGACCAACAAGGCGAAACTGCCGACACCCTTCAACAATCACCTCAAGGAGCAACTGAAGAACCCACTCAACTAATCCCTCCAAAACAAGTCCCCCCAAAACAAGTCCCTCCAGAACAAGCAACTCAACAACAGGAATTTATTAGCAACGCCCTGGCCTGGGTGGATTTACGTTTGTATCACCATCTGCAAAATACCGCCTGCAACGAGCGGGAAAATCCCGCCGAGGTTCCACAATGGGCCATGACATCCGCCAGAGCCTGCGCGCTGTTAGCCACTGATTTTTCCGAACAATCAAAGCAGGATTTAGAAGAACTGGAGCAGCATCTTGAGCATCAGGTTTTTGCCATGCCCGAGCTTTGTGACGGCAATCGGGCGAACAGCCCTTTTATCGATATTTGCAATGCTTTTGGTTTGTGCTTAACAGAACGTCAATTGTTATTAATGGCACTGGCGCCAGAACTGGACGGACGCTTTGCAAGAATTTTTGGGTTTTTAAATGATGATTTAACTCAGCGGCATAGCAATGCTTCATTGCTGACACAAATAATACTGCGCAACCGAACAGAGGCTTGGCAAGTGTTGCAGTATCTTAGCGATGAGTCTCCATTGGGCAGACACAAACTGCTCAGCATTGACCCCAGAGATCCACTGCCCCGCAGTGATGCGGGCATTATGGCGGCCAATGATGTGCTCACCTTTTTATTAGCGAAACAAAGTCAGTTCGCACATTACGCTTCCTATATTGAAATAATCCCCGCGGCCCGGCACAACGCTCACCCCCATGGCGCGTCGACCCGTGAACTGAGAACCACCTTGCAAGGATGGATTGACAATAATGCAGTAGCCAAGCAAAAAGTCATTATTCAACTACAGGGTGATGCGGGTGTTAAGCAGTGGTTCCTAAACGCTAGCGATGAAATTGCGCAAACACTGGTGGTGCTCGATTACAGCAGTTTGCTTGCAAGTATTAGCCAATCAGAGCAGTACGATCTGAGTAACTCACTGTATTCACACTGCATCACTGCCGCTCGTATCACTAGAATGCACGGCGCAATATTGTTGGTGGAAAATAACAACCTGCAGCTCGATGGCAATATTGGCGACAGCTATTTTCAACATCAATTAGCCCGTGAGTTACTGCAGCGCAACGATAATGTTGTGCTCTATGCACCCTGCTACTGGCCTGCACCCGTGTCGCAACCGACCTTAAAAATTGACCGGGAAAAGCTCAGTATTTTCGCCCGCAAGCTGCTGTGGTTAGATCGTGCAGCAACACTAAATATTGCACTTAGCGCAACCGATGCACAGGCTCTGGCAACATTTAACCGCTTTACCGAGCTGGAAATTGATGCCACCTTGCGGCAATTTGTGGCCATAGTCCCCGAGCAAATGTTGCTGCGCCGCGCCGCGAAAAAAATCATGCAGTACCTGGTGCCCAAGGTAGTGCAATTAGTTAACACCGGTTTTTACTGGGACGATATTGTTTTACCCGAACCCATTCTTAAACGACTACAGCAAATTCCAAGCCACGTCATTCACGCTGCCACGGTTATGGAAGAATGGGGATATGCCCACCGCGCTCCCGGCGGACAAGGCGTAGCCGCGCTATTCTCGGGTAGAAGCGGCACCGGCAAAACCATGGCGGCGCAAATTATTGCCAATGCATTGGAAGTCAATTTGTATCAGGTCGACCTATCGAAGGTGGTATCAAAATATATTGGCGAAACAGAAAAAAATCTCGATCAGGTTTTTGATGCCGCCGAAAAATCCAGTGCCGTATTGTTATTTAATGAAGCCGATGCTCTGTTTGGCAAGCGAACTGAAGTGCGTGATTCCCACGACCGTCATGCCAATGTCGAAGTCGCCTACCTCTTACAGCGCATGGAAATGTATTCGGGTTTAGTGGTATTAACCACCAACCTGAGACAAAACATGGATAAAGCCTTTATCCGCCGCCTGCGTTTTATTATCGACTTTCCCGACCCAGGTATTGCCGAACGCCAGCGTATCTGGCGCAAGGTTTTCCCCAAGCAGGCACCGCTGGAAGAAAATATGGATTTCTCTCTACTAGCGCGAAGAGTAGAACTGTCCGGCGGCAATATTCAACAAATTGCTATTCGTGCCGCCTATGCCGCAGCGGCAGAATTTGGGGATGGGTCTGGGGAAGGACCTGGGCAAGGATCTGGAAAAAAATCTGCCACGATACGCATGCGCCATATTACCGACGCAACCAAACAAGAATTAGAAAAACTAGGCATCGGCAATGCCGACAAAACCCTGGCGGGTCTAGCAGCAGCCTAGCCACTAATAAAAAACATTCATGAAAAGGTAAGACATGAGCGAAACAGCCATCTTCGATACCGCACAAATGCTGCGCACGCATATCGGCCAGGTGCTGGGCGGCGTTAACGACATCCATATCGGCGCGCCGCTTCGCAGCGAAGTTGGGCAGGCCCGTGTATCGATTTTCCCTTTTCATTTTCAGGTCAATAAAGAACTGCGTAACGAGCAACGTTTTCGCGCGCCACCCCTGCTAGAACCTCCATCGTCGCGACGCCAACCGATAGACTCGCTGCCATTGGATATAAAATTTTTGATCACCGTGTTCCGCATACCGGATGCCTCGTCCCCCTCGCCCAATGAATTAACCACCCTGGGTTTGATCGTGCAGCGACTGCAGGCCCAGCCCAACCTAGTGGGCGAGAATATGAATGGTCAAGTCGTGCGTTTAAGCCCCGAGCCCTACCCCATGGAAGAACTCAGCCGCATATGGGGGCTGTTTGGGCAGGATGTTTATCGCAGTTCAATGGTGTATCTGGCTAGCCCAGTAATGGTCGAGGCCGGAAACTTAGCGGCGGGTGTACCGGTACAAGAACACACACAAAATGCAGGCATCGACCCCAACCCACCTCAACTTGCAGGTGCTGGATAATGTTACGGCGCGAGTATCTAGTTTTTGACAATGTGGCACCGCCTCACGATAGCGTTAGCTTTGCCATCGTAATCCTCGATGCTTTTACCGCAGAGGTGGTCACAGACAATATTCAAGTAGAGCTATTAGATGCTAACAACGCCAACCAAACATTGCCCTTTCAGGCGCGAAGAAATCTCTCCGGCATGTGGGTATTTGTCGACCTGCCCACTCAGCCTTTCCATCGGGTAAAAATTACCGCTGGAAACGCAGGTTACTTTGATCCGGGGATCATCGATTTTATTCCACCTGCCCCCAATGATCCCGATGTGATTAACAAGCGGCGGCTGGAAGTATTTTTATACCGGCGCCCCGAGTTAGCAGCGAAACTGCAAGCAACCGTGGTGGCCGGCTTAGTGCAACGCGCAGGACAAGCCGTGGCCGGTGCACAAATTAGTGCGATGCTGCCCGTCGCTTTAATTCCGCCGGCACAATTGCCCTTGCAAGATTTTATAACACTCAGTGATGAACGCGGCGCTTTTGCCTTACCCCTGCGTTTACCCGGCGATGCCGCACTCGCTCCCGTGTCAGTCACCTTTACGCTTAGCGAAGGTGCCGACCAGCGACAATTTGTACGCGATGTAGAAGAGCAGTTTTTTTATAGTTTTGAACAGCCAATTGATTTACAGGGTAATGCGATCACTAATGATCCACCCCTAAAGAAATTTGGTAATTAACCACCACCCAACCAATAATATGGAGTCTTACCATGCCCGAATATCTAGCGCCTGGCGTATTTATTGAAGAAATTGAACGGGGTCCCAAACCTATTGAAGGCGTCGCTACCAGCACGGCCGCCTTTTTAGGGGAATGTGCAAGAGGCCCTGTCCTGCCAACACTGATAACCAGTTACTCAAATTATCTGCGCCTGTTTGGCAGTGTCTTTGGCCCTGGCAATTACATGCCCTACGCCGTTAAAAGTTTTTTTGATAACGGTGGCAGGCGTTGCTATATCACGCGCATTAGCGGCGATAATGCCGTCGCCTCGTCGGCTGTGTTAGGTGCATTTACTTTTACCGCCCGCGGGCCGGGACTGCTTGGCGACAGAACCTGGGTGCAGGTGGAAGATAGCACCACTCAGGATGGCAATGGCCCCATCGGCTTTCGCATTCGGGTATTTTATTGGGATAAATTACCCCCCGGAGCCGTGGTCTTTGATCCGGTTGCCAATCCCGATCAACTGCCCAGACCGTCAATCTCAGAAGATTTTGACGATTTAACCACCGACCCTTCACATCCAGATTACTTTGATAAACGGGTCAATAACGGCAACTCCGCGTTAATTGAAATAGCCGTGCCCGACTTTACTCCGCCACCCGGTGGCACCACGCAGCAAGCCTTGGCCAACGGCGACGATGGCAATGCTATCAACATCACTAACTATCAAGGCAATGCCGCCAATGTGAATGACAGGCGTGGCTTGGCAGCCTTGAACTTGGATAAATACCGCGATGTAGCCATCGTGTACGCGCCAGCTGTTGCCGACGATATCGCCGTAGCGGTGATTGCGCATTGCGAGAGCAATCGCTTTCGTTTCGCTGTGATCGATTCACCCGCCAATGCCGCCAATGCCGCGAACTTAGACCCCCGCAGCCAGGCAACTCCCTTAAACAGCCAGTTTGCAGCGTATTATTATCCCTGGGTGGTCACCAGTGATCCAGCGACAGGACAGCGCACAACCATTCCACCCGGCGGTATTGCCTGTGGTATCTATGCACGCACCGACAATACTCGGGGTGTATTTAAAGCCCCCGCCAATGAAAAAGTCATTGGTGCGCTGGATCTGGAATTTGATATCGACCACGGCACTCAGGAAGTTCTCAATCCTCGTGGCGTCAACTGCATTCGACGCTTTCCCGGTCGCGGCATCCGCATTTGGGGCGCGCGTACACTCGCCAGTGATCCACTGTGGAAATACGTGAGTGTCCGGCGCTTATTTATTTTTCTAGAAGCTTCCATTTATCAGGCCACGCAATGGGTTGTGTTTGAACCCAATGATCAGCGGCTGTGGAATCGGGTGAAACAAACAGTGACCCTGTTTTTGAGAACCCAATGGCGTGAAGGGGCACTGTTTGGTGCCAAAGAAGAGGAGGCTTTTATAGTCAACGTCGGACGGGAAACCATGACAGAAGACGATATTCTCAATGGGCGCTTAATCGTGGAACTGGGCATTGCCCCGGTCCGCCCCGCTGAGTTTGTTATTTTCAGGGTTTACCAAAAAACACAAGAAGCCGGTAGTTAATGGCTAAACACAGGGGTATTTAACATGGCAGAACGTAAAGATCCGATCAGAAATTTTCGCTTTCGTCTGGAAATCGATGGCATAGCCCAGGCTGGTTTTTCGGAGGTAACCATTGGCAGTAGTTCCAGCGACCCGATTGAATATCGGGAGGGTGATGAAATTACTACCGTGCGCAAACTCAACGGCCTAAATAAATATGAAAACATCACCTTAAAGTCTGGTGTTACCGATTCCACCGAACTAACAGAGTGGCATCAACTGATAGTAGATGATTCGATACCTCTGGATGATGCGCGCCGCAACGTGGTCATTCGCATGCAAAACGAGGGAGGTGAAGAAACCGTTGCTTTCGAAGTGTTAAAAGCCTGGCCGTGTAAATACGACCCGAGTGATCTAAAAGCAACAGGCAATGAGGTGGCGATTGATTCACTTGAACTCTGCAACGAAGGCATTCGACGCATTTAAGTAACAGGTTAAAAAGCACTGTTTAGCAATAAATAGCAACAGTAAATAGCAACAATTATTAGAAAAAAACTACTGTCGAGAGAGAGGGTTTCACTTATGGTATTTCAAACAGAAATAGAATTTAGCCTGCCCAAGGGTTATTTGGATAAAGATGGGGCATTGCACCGCGATGGCATTATGCGTCTGGCAACGGCTGCCGACGAAATTCTGCCGCTAAAAGATTCTCGCGTGCAGCAAAACCCCGCCTATCTCACCATTATTGTTTTGGCACGAGTAATCACGCAACTCGGCTCACTGGCCGATGTGAATACCCACACCATCGAAGGCCTATTTGCTTCAGACTTAAATTATTTGCAGCAGCTTTATGAGCGCATTAATAGCGATGCTATTGAGGATGATAACAGTGGCGTGACGAGTGCCGATATTGTCGAATTAGGCGGGCGATGAAAACTTACCCGCCAAACCAACTCTACGAAGAAATGGCTTTTATTGCTTACCATTTCCATTGGTCGCATAGCGAATTGATGGCACTGGAACACAGTGAACGGCGGCACTGGTGCGGCAGATCAGCCAGATTAATCAGCAGTTTAATCAGCAGGCGCCACAGGCCAAATCGATAGAGAATCTGTAACAATGCCCAGACCAGACCCTTACAGAGCCTTTCGTTTTCGCATCGAAATTGACGGTGCCATTGAGGGTGGCTTTCAATCAGTGATGGGCCTAGAAAGGCAATGTCAAATCGAACCCTATCGCGAGGGCGGCATTAATCACTACGAACACCAATTGATTACTTTAACCAACTACCCCGCTCTGGTGCTGAAGCGTGGTCTGTTGGATGCAGATTTATGGCGCTGGCACCAAGATGTAATCGATGGTGATGTAAAACGAAAAACACTTTCTATTATGTTGCTGGATGAACGCGGCGAGGAAGCTTGGCGATGGGTATGCGCCGAGGCGTTTCCCAGCAAATGGACCATGGCTGATTTGGATGCAAGTGCCAACAATATAGCGATGGAAAGTATCGAGTTTGTTCACCAGGGTTTAACACGGTTGTGATGAATATAGCTATGATAATCAATAAAAAACAAAAAATAGGCTCGATCTGCGCTCAACCTATATCGCAGCAGAGAGCTTTGTTATTAACGAGCCTAAGCGGCGGCTTAAGGACGCAGAAAAATTCCGACCCAAGCCAATACAAGGATTTGAAAAACCCCTTTTATTTTCGGAGAATGAATTATTTAAAACAGCAGCAATACATTACGCATAACAGCCAGGTGCAACGTGCCCTCAACCTGCATTTACATTTATCCTTTATCAATCAGAAAAGAAATAGACTAAGCCCCACGGTAGAAACCACCGACAGGACTATATCTCTGCCACCTAACAAACCCGATGTTGCCACTAACAGGTACTTTGTAAAATCTCAGCCGAAACGACTCAGTTTTAGAAAAAACAATCCATCGGACACACCACTTAACGGGCAAGCCGAGACAACACATAAACAAACTCAAACAACACGCCAACAAAATATTCTACGCAATATCGTAGAGCAAAAAGATTATCTTGACACTTTATTCGAGAATCAGCGCCTGATCACGTTTCATCGGCGGCAAACACAACGTGTATTAAAAGCGTTCCGGGAAGGCGTCGTAAACGAAACTGTTAGCGTCGAGACAAAACGGTTTGAAAAAAGACGTTCATCATCGGCTCACTACCTGAAGATAACAGATGCCGCCATCAGCACAGGCCATATAAAAAACATTCATCACGATAGTGACAGATGGATTAATAAAAAATCAGCCATTGTTAACTATAAACGAAAAACAAATAATCTATTCGAAAACACCGAACATGTATCGACATTGTTTAAAAAACACCTTAAAACGTCGAATAAAATACCAACACTCAACTCGATAGTTAATAGCACAACGGCGTTACAACATTCGGCAGAGCCAGCCAAATCGTACCAATATGCACCCACTCATATCGTCTATCGATCAACAAGTGAAGAAAAAATACTGCCTCAGAGCAAAGTAGAAGCACCGGCAGTTATGCCTGCAACACCTCAGATTGACTTGCAACGTTTAAGTCAGGATGTGATGCGACAAATAGATAAACGCAGCCGTATTGAGCGGCAACGTCAGGGACTCCTGTAACATCAGTGACGACTAAAACGTCAGTGACTTGTAAAAAGTAGCGAAAGTAGACAATGACACAAAAACTTGAAAAAGCGATTATTACTGTATTGGAGGGCCGCTTAGCCAGCCAAGCTCCGATTGAGGTGCTGTTTAACCCCACTGAATATTCACTGGCGATCAGCAATAATTTCCAGGAAAAATCACTGCCGGGTTTATCCAGCCCTATTTTGCAATTTGTTAATGGTCAGGCAAATATGCTAACCATGGACTTATTTTTTGACAGCTGGACCAATACCGGCGGCAACGATGTCACGGAACTGACAAAAAAAGTTGCGCAAACGCTGGAGATCGATGCCGACTTACATGCCCCACCCCCGGTAGAATTCTCCTGGGGCAACTTGACCTTTAAAGCCGTAGTGCAATCCTTAAGCCAGCGTTTTACCATGTTTAATAGCAGCGGTCAGCCGGTGCGCGCCACCTTGAATATTAGCTTCAAACAATACCAGACTTTAAGCGAACAACTTCAGTCTCCGCGAAGAAACTCATCAGACAAAACCAAACGCCGAATTTTTTCCGCCAGCGACAGCCTGTGGGCAATCGCCGAGCAGGAATATGGCGACCCCAAGTACTGGCGTTTAATCGCCCGTAAAAGCCGTGTTCCCAACCCGCGTGCAATCGTGCCTGGTGATGTTGTGACGCTGCCACCTTTAGAGAATAGTAATGAACCTGCAAGCACTTGAAAAAAAATACGGTAACTTCTATGTACCGTCCTTTAAGGTCGCGGTGGATGGGCAGGATTTGGTGCGCGATCTTTTTCTGACCGTCACCCGCTTAGAAGTGGACTTAAAACAAAAAAGTACTGCGCGCTTTAGTTTTACAGTGGCCAACGCTTTTGATTGGGAAACGCGAGAATTTTTAGCAAAATCATCGGGAGAGCAATCTGATTTACTAGCGTTATTCGCCTTTGGCAAGTCAGTGGAAGCATTTTTTGGCTATGGTGAAGCCTCGAAACTAAGCTCCTTGTTTAAAGGCATAGTCACGGAAATTTCTACCAATTTTAGCTCGGGGGATAACCCAGAGTTGACCGTCTCGGGTTACGATTCGCTGTTCGGTCTGACCACCGGCAAGTCCACCCGTAATTGGGAAGATAAAAAGGACAGCGATGCCGTGCAGGAAATCCTTTCCGCTCTGGGTGTATCCACCGACGTGCAAACCACATCGCCACAAAAAAATCGCATCGACCAAAATCAGGAAGCCGATATGGCTTTTGTAAAAAAACTCGCCGAGCGCAATGGTTATACCTTTTATTTACGCGATGGCTCTTTTTACTTTGGCCCCCGCAACAATACTAGCAGCGCCATTATTGAAATCGGCTTGGGCAAAGGGCTGTTTTCATTCAACCCCGAAGTCAATCTAGCCCGCCAGGTGGAAGCGGTGGAAGTCACAGGCTGGTCCGCCAGCGAGGGCAAAGCCATTATCGGGCGCGCCTCCAAAAATGACGAAACTGGCCGCGATTCGGGCGGCGCCAGCGGCGCCGAGCAAATTGCCAGCGCACTGAATACGCAACCAACCATGCGCGTACGGGCCTCTGTACATACGCAGGCGGAAGCTGATGCAAGGGCCAAATCTATGTTGGAGGAACGTGCACAGGAATATTTACAGGGCGACGGTGAAAGTATCGGCTTGCCTGACATTGTGCCCGACGTAAATATTGCGTTAAAAGATTTGGGAACAAATTTTAGCAAAACTTATTATGTTAAGGATGCCAAACACAGCGTGGATAGCAGCGGCTACCGCACCACATTCAGTGTACAGGAGACAACCCTTTAATGAATATGATGTTAGAGCAAAGTGGCGTCGAGGCCGACCGTGAGAGCGATGGATTTTTGAAAGGCCTAGCGGTGGCAACGGTGGTTGACAATGAGGATCCCGAAGGACTTGCCCGCGTGCGCGTGCTCCTACCCTGGCAAGAGGAAGGACAACAAAGTTATTGGGCGCGCATCGCGGTGCCAATGGCGATGGGTACTCGAGGTGTTTATTTTTTGCCGGAAGTGGACGACGAGGTTTTGGTCGGTTTTGATCGCGGCGACCCGACTCACCCCTATGTGATTGGTGCGCTATGGAATGGCCAGAACACACCGCCGGTGGATAACGGCGATGGAAAAAATGATTCGCGGATGATTCGTAGCCGCGCAGAATCTGAATTGCATTTTTTTGATGGCGACAAACCGTCAGTGGAATTACTGCTAAAGGACGGCAAACATCTGTTAATGGACGATAACGGAATTTTACTGGAAGACGGCCAAGGCAATAGTTTTCAAATTGAAACAAGCTCGGGCGCGATGAAATTGAAATGTACCGGGGCGATGGAACTGGAAGGTCAATCGGTAACGATTAAAGGCACCACCGTCGAAGTGAACGGCTCCAGCTCATTAACGCTTAAAGGCGGCATGGTGTTAATCAATTAAAAGTCGGCAGATGCTCTTTACAAGTTTCTCTACAAGGTCATAGCAATGGGACAACCAGCAGCACGTTTAAATGATCCAACCACTCATGGCAAACCCTTATCGCCAGGTCCGGGCGCGTCCACAGTATTGATCGGTGGTTTACCGGCCTGGCGAGTGGGTATTGATTTTCACGTCTGCCCCTTGGTCACCGGAGTGGTGCCACATGTTGGCGGCATGGTTGCCATCGGCAGTACCACAGTATTTATAGAGAAAATGCCCGCGGCACGCCAAGGGGATCAGCTGATTGAGGTTGGCCCGCCCGACCCCATCGCCATGGGTGAACCCACAGTGTTAATAGGGTAAGTGTTGAATGGTACTTACAAGGCTATAACTGAGGAGCTTTGAACCCGCTGTTCGCAATGCAAGGCCCACTATCGCCCATTATCGGTGGAAACCCCACGCCCTTTAGCGGGCCTTGCATTGCGAACAGCTACTCCGGTGGTACCTGGATACTGCACAGTCTAGCCACCCTCGGTAGTCACTACCCTCACCAGGGCGTGGGGTTCCAACC
>JAZFYA010000057.1:0-5999 GCA_036443315.1 Pseudomonadales bacterium | reverse complement strand
AAAATATACTTAATTGAAAGGATGAAAATTTCAGATTATCCCGGCGCAGAAATATACACTGAACAGAGTTGTTGGTCAATGCGACAATAGTATTACGGTGTTATGGGGGTCAGACTTCTATCTTATTAAATTAGCATTACCCTTAGTTTAACATTGTTAGAGCGTAAGAGTTCTCGGCAGAATAGTGCTGACAGGTGAAAAGAAGCTATTGTTACCCATTGAAGTTGAATGTTCACTTTGTGCCAAAAACGGATATTCAACACCCCTTCAAGTCGTTACCGTTATTAACTAGCGCAAGTAGGATTTTAAAGTATTTTGGTCACATCGGTGAAATCGAGCAAAGATGTCGTTCATCGGTCCGGCTAACCCAGCATACCGAACTCGACCGACTTCTTGACGTAGAAAAGATGCACATCCTCTTTTTGCAAATGATCAAACAAGTGATCCGACTCTTCCTCGCTGACGATCATCACGATTTCCTGCGGGTTATCGGCTGGCGCGAATAAGCGTGCGGAGTGGATGTGACGGTTATGTCCGTAGCCTTCGCTGCCAGTCATAACGGTTGCGCCACGCAACCCCAAATTCAAGGCGGTGAGCATGAGCCAGTCGGACATTTGCGTCAACTCGTGAAAGCGATCTTCGTGAGTAAAAAAAGTGATCTCATAACCTTTCATCGCCGTCTCCTCATGAACGTTTGATTTGTGCCAAAAGAGAACCATTCATTGAAAGGTTATCAGACTCGACGAAGCCATATGCTGTTGCGGAGGCTTGAATTCGACAAGGGAACTATGCTCACCCAGTGTTCGCGAGCGCAATTAGCATGGGCCTCCAATAGAGAAATAGTCCACATATTCTTACGGTTGTCTTTCTTTATTGTGCAGTTGGCTGAGGGGCAACCGGCAACCAGCCGTCTGGACACTTTTTGACATGTGGATAATAGCCTTCTGGATTGCGGCAATAGTGCCAATAGTTGGCCTGTGGTCCTGTCGCTGCTTGCGCGCTGTCCTGTCGTTGAATGTACACTGCTGGAGCATAACCACCGCCATAACCACCATAATAGGGGGAATAATACCCACCATAATAGGGCCAATATCCACCATAACCTAAACCATAACCTAGGCCTAATCCCCACCCAAAGCCATAGCTCCTAAAGTGGTGTCCTCCAAAGTGGTGTCCACCGCCAAAGTGGTGTCCTCCGCCAAAGTGGTGTCCTCCGCCAAAGTGGTGTCCTCCACCATGTCCGCCGCCAAAGTGTCCTCCACCATGTCCGCCGCCATGTCCGCCACTTGCCCATATTGAGCTGCTCGTAATTGACCCAAACAGGACGGTGATAAGGCACAATAATTTGATTGTTTTCAAATAAACCTCCATTGGGTTATACAAAGTCGATTCCACCTTCCAATCGGTTGGACACAGCTCAACTCAAAATCGTTCATCGATCAAAAGACGCATCTGTCCTTCACTGATAGTTTTTTGTGCATTTGCTGACATTGGCGGAAACCAACAATGCTATGCTTCCCATTGACACAAAATAGGTTCTTTATGGCACGTCTAACAGAACAAGAACAACAAGAAATCATTCGTTTTCTCTAAGCGGGCAAACCACTGCCGGACAAGTACCGCTTCCTGTTGTTCGAGGACAATCGTGAAGTCGAGCTGGTGTGGAATGGCAAAACCGACGAAGTGTGCATGTGGTTCTTCCTTTTCAGGTGATCGAACAGATTGACGAACCACGTTCGGAGAAGTAACCCTGGTCTTTTTGATGAAATCTACGGCCGTCAACTCAAGGGCTGGACGAACAAACTCATCTGGGGCGACAACTAACTGATTCTTTCAAGTTTAACAAACAGCATTGCTGCGCTCTGTTTTTTGTGCCGTCCGCGATGATTTACATTGTTAGACCCTTTTTAGCCCTTCAAACTTAACAAACATTCCGTGTCCTCGATAGAGTGGGAGATAATTGCCATTAGCGTCTGGTTCAAATGTGTCATCTGAATTTACTAAAGAAACAGATGCGAAATAACCTACCTTACCCATGTGAGCACAGTCTTGTGCTATTTCATTAATGTTATGTGGTAGCACCGCCTCTTTATCAGGATACTTTACTGTACGCACAACTACCCAGTGAGCACTTTCGGACTCTTCAAACCATATTGATGGATCTATGTGCAAAGAAGACTGAGCAGAAAAAACATCTTTACCTTGTTTAGTTAAATAGGTTTTTACTATTTGAATAGCAAAGTCGTGCAGCTCCCATTCGGACCTCTCTATTAGTTCGCCAGATATCATTGCGATAGGATTGATAACCACCCCAGATTCAGCATTGACAAGCCCCCATCCAGAGTTGCAAGGCTCGTATTTAGAAATCCTTTGCTCCATAGACATTATGCAAGGAGTCGCTTTTGCTTCACGCGAAACATCCAAAAACAGTTTACTTGATTTTTGAAAGTTAAATTCGGCTGCCTCTATAAAAACAAAGAAAAGCTGATTACCTAGCCTAAAGGATAGATGTTCAACCATCGGAAGGTTTAGATTTGATCGAATCCAATTTAATCCTTCACCGCCTTTTGATTGAAGGAAGTGTCCCGCAGCTTGCCAAGCATTCTTGAATTCTTGGCTGGGTTCACTTTGTTTCGCTTGATACATAATTGATCCCCATTTCATTTTTACAGTGACTGAGCGTCAAGGATACTGGTTCTTGAATTTGCCGGTAATGACAATAAGATATGGAAGCTATTACAGTTTTTGACCGAAAGCAAATCAAATGTGGGTGTATCGCCAAGTGTGATCCAATATTTCAAACAACATCGGCTCTATTAACTGAGTCATTTACTCCTCTACATTACTACACGCAGCATGAATGAGTTATGCAGTTGTCATTACGGGATGAGCTTAAACTAGAGTGAGCGAGGTACTTAAACGACAAGTTTTTTTCATTTCCACCTGCCTGACGTAAACTACCCCGCCAGGCTGCATTATTTCCTTCTGGAAAACTTTTTCGCCAAAATTGGGAAACGGTTGCAAGTATCTATTAATGCATAAAGCTATTTTGATAATGCTACTGGTTGTTGTGAGTAGTAGTGCGATGGCGGATTGGGTTTATGTAAGTGAACACACTGATAATTCTGGATTTAGTCCATCATATGCTGTCTACGCAGATCCCGATACCATTCGCAAGTTGGGTAATAAGGTGAAAGTGTGGGATTTATCTGACAACAAGACGGCTGAGATATTCCTTGGTAAGAAAAGTATGTCAACAAGTTCACAAAAGGAATATAACTGTGAGGAAGAGAAAATGCGATTACTTCATGAAACTGCCTATACTAAAAATATGGGCAGGGGTGAAGTAATTAAGACTGTTAATAACATTACTGAATGGATGCCACTTGCGCCTTATTCCATAGGTAATGATCTTTTAAAATACGCTTGTAGTGCGGATGCGGAGTGGGATTATGTTGCTACACGTACGAAGAAAAGACCCGGCATTATCTACGCAGATCCTACTTCTATTCAAAGAACAGGCAACAGGGTAAAAATGTGGATACTATTTGACTCTACGACAACTAAGGAAATCGAAGGTAAGCGGCGTATGTCTACCAAGTTTCAGTTAGAGTTTGACTGTAAGAAAGAGCAACATCGAATGCTTTATGGAACTGCCCACTCTAAAAAAATGGGCAAGGGTGACATAGTTTATGCTATGCGTGAAACAAGCGAATGGAGGCCAATCAAAAATAAAAGGATCGGGAGGGCGCAGTTGGAAATCGCCTGTGAGAAATAATGGGCGAATGGGAGAATAAGACATGAAAAAGGTACATGGAATGCATCATCCATTGTCTGTTCTCCTCGGTTAAAAAGCCGATATTTCAGTTTGAAATATCTTGCCTGCCCTGCCGCTTCTTCCTGTTCTCGGTGTTCTCTCTGCGCCTTTCGGCTTCACAGCTACAATTTAAAGAGTAATTGCACATTCGTTATTATTATTCGCAGTTCTTATAATTCTTTTTTTCGCAGACTCGCGCCATCCTTTGCGCATCGGCAATTTGAGAAGGTTTCATCTTTTTAGCTATCCTATCTCGATTTTCTTTTGCTTCTTGGCCCCTTTTACTAACAGAGAGGTTGAACCACATGTATGCGCGAACATAGTCCTGGATTACGCCTTCTCCCCCTTCATACATCCAACCAAGTTGATATTGAGCATCCGCATTCCCCTGCGCCGCAGCAAGGCGGAGAAACTTCACCGCTTCCTGATAGTCTCGGGTTACATCCCCGCCATAAACATACATCAGGCCAAGGGTAATTTGCGCAGATTCATGCCCTTGCCCTGCAGCAAGGCGATACAATTTCACTGCTTTCCCATGGTTTTGGGTTACGCCCTTGCCATAAACATACATCAGGCCAAGGTAATATTGAGCATCCGCATTCCCTTGAGTAGTGGCTAATGGTCGGAGTAATTTTAGAGCTTGAGCGTAGTTATCTTTAGAATATGCCCCTATTCCATCTACAAGATCATTTGCTCTGGCAACATTACTACATAGCGACAATATGGTGGCTATAAATAAAATCCACTTTTTCATTGCATATCCCTTTCTCGCACTAGTGTATACACTAATACAAATATGAATGTCTGCTAAGGGTCGAAAGCGGACATTCGCAGATTTTCTTTCTAGAAAATATTTTTCGCCAAAATTGGAGAAAGGAAAGAGGGGTAGGTGCTACATTGATAGGGGGATACACCTAGTCATGGATTAAGCTAGTCCCCCAATATACGTCTCTTCTTCACATAGAGTAGCATCGTATATGCCCCAATTGAAGCAGCAATATGCTTCAGCGTATGTCCGCTAGCTATATTCCACAGAAAATCAAATATAGCCTTATCGAAATGCTCTAATAACTTGGCTAATGCGTACCAGCCAAGTGTAAACCCAAGATATTTCATTCCTGTAAACTTAGCAGGGAACAACCAGAATATTAATAGGATTAGTAGCAATGATAAAAATTGTACCAATGCGTATAAGCGTAAATCACCTTCGCCTAATGACTCCGTATAATCCCAGTAAAACACGCTACCGATACCGACAGCTAATAATAAGGGGAATAGAACAAGACCAGCATTTCCATCTATACGTTCCATAATTACTAGTGGGAGAAATGACATAAATACAATTGTCATTGGTAGCCTGTCCCACACAAGTGTCGAGTTTTCTGGGTTGAGGTGGTAATAACCAGAACCTAGCCCTACCAAAGTTACCCCAAAGAAAAATACTTTCCATAAAAATTGTTCGCCATGCATGGAAAGCTGAGACTTGTCGCTTTCTTCATTGAATAGAAAAGCCAAGCCCATCAATCCAAAAATAGTGAATGGTAAATTGCTGACAACATCGCCGAAGTTAGAAATGCCGAAGAATGCTCTGCTGTCAGTAAAAGCATGGTACGCTTGGTCTTGTGCTATTGGAGCAAAACTAAATGCAGTGATGATTGCCACCAATGCTGTTGTGAGGATAATCCCTATACGCAGCTTCCTATTCATTATCTATTCCAGTAGAGTTAGTAGTCATAGAAATGCTCAATTGTAGAATCAGAGCCTCTAAACTCGTTAATATACTATGTAAGCTATTCAGTTTGGATTCAGAACAAGAGTGTAAAGACTACTGACATATAAATAAAGTTGATAGGGGGTCTACCTAGTCTGGAACTGCCCCACTCTCCTATCAATGTAGTACCCCCTCCGTTTTTCTTTAACACTTTTAGCAAAAAAATTTCTAGAAAGAAAACCTGCGAATGTCCACTATCGACCCAAAATGAACATTCAAGGACATATTTGATGTGCATCATGTGTTCTGAAAGCTTTTTTCACAACTGGGGCATTGTAATAAAGCTATATCAACGACCTCACTACAAATCACTCAACGCAGCGTTAAATTTACACTCCGATGGATTGTAAATCTAAGTTATTTTGGAATGTCATAGCCGTAGCTCACGCTGAAACAGTGTAGACTATCCTG
>JAZFYA010000056.1:0-2910 GCA_036443315.1 Pseudomonadales bacterium | reverse complement strand
GCTGGCCGGGTTTATTATTATTGCAATGAATTTGCCCGCCTTGCCGGGTGCGCTTGGTATTATTGTAACCTCTGCTTTCTCATTGCAGGCCGGGGTCGGCGGCTTTATCGGTGCCTTGCTTGCCGGGATACAACGGGCGACGTTTTCCAATGAAGCAGGTCTTGGTTCAGCGGCTATCGTTCACGCGACAGCGCAGACGGATATTCCGGCTAAACAAGGCATCGCCGGGATGAGGGGGTCGTTTGGTGATACGGTTGTTATTTGTATGATGACAGCCCTGATTATCGTGATTTCCGGTGTGTATGAAACAACAGACGGCGTGGCCGGAGTTGAGCTGACCTCCGCGGCGATGGGAAGTGCGGTTTCATGGTTTCCTTATGTGTTGGCTTTGTGTGTTGTGCTGTTTGCTTATTCAACGCTGATTACCTGGTATTATTATGGCGAGAAGAGCCTGACCTTCCTGTTCGGAGAAAAGCGGTGGGTTACGCTGGCCTTTAAACTTATATTTTGCGTGTTCGTTGTCATCGGTGCGGAGGTGGAACTGGTGAATGTTATTCGTTTCTCTGACGCCATGTTCCTCTCGCTCGCTATTCCGAATATTATCGGGCTTTATATTCTAGCACCAGAGGTGAAGCGAGATCTTAAAGAATATCTGCAAACACTTAAAAAATAAAAATAAACATAGCACTTGATCTCTTCTGATTTTTTATTGACGTTATCCATAATGTTTTCTATAAAGGGATAAATTTCTTAGGGAGAAAAATTATGGGGAAATTTCGATTAAAGGACTATTTCAATAAAGAATGTTTCGGCCTTTTTAGGGCTGGAAGTAATGTGTTGATTGGCGTGTTTTCTTCCGCGATGTTGCTTTCGTCTGGTTCTACACTCGTTTAGAAAACCTTAATGACATCTTCTATTTTTGTAAGAATTTTTGATCTGTAGTATTTTTCTTGTTTTTCTCTGTTAACTATTCATTAGAATAGATATGGATACGGTTTCGGTACGATGTTGTATTGCGGGAGCTGGCCCAGCTGGAGTAGTTTTGGGATTGCTACTAGCTCGCGCAGGTGTCGAAGTGCTAGTTTTAGAAAAGCACGCAGATTTTCTGCGTGATTTCCGTGGAGATACAATTCATCCATCAACGTTGGAGGTTATTTATGAACTTGGGCTCCTCGAAGGGTTATTGCTGCTGCCACATCAGAAAGTGTCACAGATTAAAGCACAGTTTGGTGATTTAGCACTTACAGTAGCAGATTTCAATCACCTGCAAACCCAATGTCGTTTCGTTGCATTAATGCCGCAATGGGATTTTCTTAATTTTCTTACTCTGGAGGCAGCTCGATACCCAACATTTCATCTGCGCATGCAAGCCGAAGTTACCGGGCTTATTGAGGAAAAAGAGCATATTGTTGGACTTAATGCAATATCTTCGGGTAGGCCATTGGAGGTACGTACAAATCTGGTCGTGGGAGCCGATGGACAGCACTCAGTTGTCCGGACCCAGGCTAACTTGAAGGTGCAGGATTTTGGTGCGCCTATGGATGTTCTGTGGTTTAAGCTTACACGGCAATCTGGTGATCCTAAAGATCCAGTAGGCCGGTTTGACACTGGGCGGGTTTTTATTATGCTGAATCGAGGTGGGTACTGGCAGTGTGGCTTCGTGATCCCGAAAGGGTCACTCAGGCAGATTCGAGAGCGAGGGCTACCGGCGCTCCGCGATGATATCGTGAAACTTGCACCATTTGTAACTGACCGTGTTGGTAAGCTCCAAGATTGGGAAGAAATTAAGTTGCTAACCGTTCAAGTCGATCGGTTACGTCAGTGGTATCGCCCGGGGCTTCTTTGCCTTGGAGATGCTGCGCATGCTATGTCCCCGATTGGCGGTGTTGGCATTAACCTCGCAATTCAGGATGCAGTAGCCGCGGCGAACTTATTGGCTGGCCCACTGCGCTCAAATCGGCTTACCACGGAGGATCTACGCCGAGTTCAAAGTCGGCGAGAGTGGCCAACGCGTGTAACGCAACAGATACAGCTTTCCATACAGAATCGTGTTATCAGTCGGGTGCTGCGGGACGGCAGCCCACTCTCACCACCTTTCCTACTCCGACTTTTAGCACGGTTCCCGTTTTTACGTCGGCTTCCTGCTCAGTTGATTGGAATCGGGTTTTGCCCAGAGCATGTAAGTACGCCTTGTGTGCGACTGAACTGAGGTAGGACCTAATTCTTTTGTGAAAGAGTATTAGTGCATGCTTCTTTTTGATTCCTACAATCTATCTGACGACCTACGGTCCAACTTACGTCGCTCTTTTTTGCGTCGCTCATGGGCCCTAGTAGTAAGAACGGCGCAAGGGGCGTGCCTGATGACGTATTCTGCAACACTTCCGAGGGTAAGTCGTTTCCATCCACTATAGCCATGTGTTCCGAGGACGATTAAATCCGCTTTGAGTTCGGTGGCAACACGAACAGTCGCTTCGCCAGCGCGGCCTTCAGTAAAAATAGTATCAACTTTAATATCAAACTGTTCTTTTAATTTATTAAGAGTGTCTTTTCCTCGTTGTTTGGTATCTTCAAGGTCATCAACTACTTCGTCGAATCCTGGCTTTAGGTAATATTGCGCTGGAACATTCCACACTGCTATATCAAATACGTGCAGGGGTATGAGCTCTGCTTTTAGGGTCTTGGCTAACCACACGGCATATAAGCTTGCATCTTTAGCAGTGTCTGAAAAATCAGTGGCCAAGATGATCTTTTTAATGGGTGCCCGCATCAGTACTCTCCTTATTGTTGAATTTAATTTTAGACATGAATCTATACCATGTTTTCACCCTGTGTAAATGTAACATGTATTTTTCTTGGTACTAGTTTGGAGGTAGTGGTGGATTTCCTGGAGGAGGAGGGGGAATATTATTT
>JAZFYA010000055.1:0-6762 GCA_036443315.1 Pseudomonadales bacterium | reverse complement strand
TGAAATTTAGGTGTTATAGGCCGCTCCTGCGCATCCATGCGCCTGCGGCATTAGTGCATCCATGCACGTCACACCCCCTTTTTGCCCATGGCTGCGTTGTTTGAACTTGACAGCTTGAACTTGACAGCTTGAACTCGACAGCTTGAACTTGAAATATTGACAGTTTCCTGTGTTCAAACGCCTTGCCATGAACAACTTGCCATAGATAACTTTCCATAGATAAATAGGGGACGCACTCTAAAACCTAAATTTCAAACGCTTTGGGTATATTTTAGGACAAGCCCTTAGCGCGTCATTTTCTTTACAAAAACAACGACAAATAAGGCCATGGTGAAGCTTCCGGTAAAGGCTTCCAGTGCCGCCATAAATCGGCTAAAACCATCAGGGGTAAAGTCGCCATAGCCTAGTGTTGTGAACGTTACCACGCTGAAATATAGACATGAAAAGAAATTCACAAATACATCCCAGACACTGTGTACCATTCTTACACTTATTTCGCCATTTGGACCGTTGATACCGGATAGAAAATATAAGCAGGCGCAAACAAGAATGAAGGACATCGAAAAGAATATAACTCTAACGGGTTTTTCTCCATAACCACAAAATAGATCGACTAGGTGGGATATCAATCGTTGTATGGAGTGTTTAGGCATGCGGTGCCTACGCATCACCATCTCACGGTAAAAGAAGTTACCTGCAGTTTCGAATAAAGCACTACCTTCACAGGCGATGCGTAAATTACGATATGTTTCCTCAGCTTGTTCGTAATAGTCGTCAGCTTCGGAGGTGGCGCCTTCATGTAAAAATATTTTGGCTTGTGTTTCCTGCATAAGTTGTTCGGGCCATATCACATGGTCCAGTTTGGCTCCATCTAATTTAGCCCCTAACAAATTGCAGCCAGAGAGATTAGCACAGTGTAAATTGGCACCGCGCAAATCCGCTTTCATTAATGAGGCGTGGCTGAGGTCGATATTAAATAGATGGGCGGCACGAAGATCAGCACGGTAAAGATCGGCATAACTCATATCAAAACCGGTTTTATGACCGTGGTTAACCAGGTTTATTCCCCCGAGTTGGCAATTGCGTAAATTAAAGTTGGCCATAGAATGGCCACTGGCCGCCCACGCCTCAAGTTGTTCTTTAACATTGGGCTGGTTTTTTAGTTCTGAATCGAGCCAGTAACGCAATTCACCTATGGGTTCGGCGCTCATTCTTCATATTCCATGATGTTTGGATAGTTTTAAAAGTATAGGGAGTGCTACGTGCTCGGTCTTGTGCCGGTTAGAACGCTTTAGTATTACAAGCAACTATCTTTATATCTTCTATCCTGACATCCTAACGCATAGCTTGATGAATATGACTCTGACCTAAGGCTATAACTGAGGAGCTTTGAACCCGCTATTCGCAATGCAAGGCCCACTATCGCCCATTATCGATTGGAACCCCACGCCCTTTAGCGGGCCTTGCATTGCGAACAGCTACTCCGGTGGTACCTGGATACTGCACAGTCTAGCCACCCTCGGTAGTCTAACCCCTCACCAGGGCGTGGGGCTCTCGTTAATAGTGTTTTAGAAGGGCGTGGGCTCGACGTGCAACCAGCATGTCTGCATAATGATGCCTTTTCTTAAGGGCCGCTGAACTCACTAAGCCAGAGGCCGCAAGCTAATAATAGAGGTGCCCTTTAGTGTCTGTGGTGACAAAAACCCTGATTAATGGCCGTTACGCCTGTTCGATTTCTTGCGATGACAGAGGACTGGCTTATGGTGATGGCTTGTTTGAAACCATTAAGGTTTCAGCGGGTAATGTGGAATATCTTCGAGAACATTTACAACGCTTAGCGCTTGGCTGTAAGCGTTTGCGGATTAATTGTGATAACCAACTGCTCTATCAGGAAATCAATCAGCTTTTGTTAGTGAACAATGTTAGTCAGGCCGTTATTAAGGTTATGGTTACTCGGGGTCACTGTGGCAGAGGTTATAAACCTGATTTTGACGTTGAAGCTAATCGAATTATTTCCTTGGAATCCTTATCTGTCGATTATTCTAGACAGCAAAATCTAGGGGTAAAGGTCAGATTGTGTGATACACGCCTATCGGTTAATCCTAGTCTGGCTGGGCTTAAGCATCTCTCTCGTATTGAAAATGTACTCGCGCGTTCTGAGTGGGATGATGCTGATATTGCTGAAGGTTTGTTATTGGATGTTGATGGGCGGCTTGTAGAGGGTACGATGTCCAACCTTTTTTTGGTTAAAGATGGAACGCTACTAACTCCATCCTTGCATCGCTGTGGTGTTGAGGGGGTTATTCGCAAAGTGATTCTTGGTCGAGTATTACCTGCATTGCAGCTTCCGTTTGCAGTAACGGACCTTGTTGTTGAGGATATCTATCACGCGCAAGAATTGTTTCTTTGTAATAGTCTAATGGGTGTATGGCCGGTCATCGCTGTGGGCTGTCACAAAAAATCTGTCGGGAGTGTTACACTGACTATTCAGCGGGCACTGACTGCTGACTTACACATGAAAACTGCGATGTAACAGGGATACCTAAAATCATTTTACGGGCTATCGTTTATTTAATAGTGATGTTATGCATTGCTGCTGTGGTAATTTTTACCCAGCTTCAGCGTTATCTGGACACACCTTTAACAATCCCTGAGCAGGGAATGGAGTATGGTCTTACCAGAGGTGGATCTTTAATTTCTGTCACCCATTCTTTGTCAAAGCAAGGTGTGCTGGATTTCCCCCGTGTATTCACTGTGTACTGTCGTTTAAGTGGTCGCGGTGATTCGATCAAGGCTGGAGATTACTTTTTTAAGCGAGGCCTTACTCCGCGTAAACTGCTCAATAAATTAGAGCGTGGGGATGTACAGTATTTTCAGGTGACTCTGGTTGAGGGCTGGCGTCAGCTGCAAATACTATCCGCCTTACGCTCCCAGCAGAAATTGGACGTGTCTTTGGCCGATACTGAACAGGAAATTAATGCCAATCAACTCGGCATTGATGTGCCATATCAATCCCTGGAAGGTTTGTTTTTCCCGGATACGTACCGGTACCACAGTGGCACGACTGATATCGAGTTATTGCAGCAAGCTTACCAGCGGATGCAGAATGTGCTGGAGGAGGCGTGGCGGGGTCGCTCTGAAAATCTTCCCTATGCGAATGCCTATGAGGCATTGATCATGGCTTCTCTGGTCGAGAAGGAAACCGGTGATGCCAGTGAGCGTGCTGAAATTGCCGGTGTGTTTGTGCGGCGATTGCGCAAAGGGATGCGCTTGCAAACAGATCCAGCCATTATTTATGGATTGGGTGCAGGTTTTGATGGCAATCTTCGCAGTCGTCATTTAAAAGATGCTAGCAATCCCTATAATACCTACCGTCATCATGGTTTGACGCCCACGCCTATTGCCCTGGCGGGTAGAGAGGCTATTCATGCGGCGTTACATCCCGCTGGTGGGGAGTCGCTTTATTTTGTTGCTAAGGGAGACGGTAGCCATTATTTTTCCAGGACTCTGGAAGAGCACCAAAAGGCAGTGCGCAAATATCAAATTTATCAGCGTCGTAAAGATTACTCTTCGGCGCCAAGAATAAAAAGTTCTGATTAGCACTCATGCAAAAAATACAGTCGGAGAAATAGTTTGTCGTTCAAGAGAGGCTTGTTTGTCACCATTGAAGGCGGTGAAGGTGTGGGTAAATCCACTAATATTATTTTTATTGCTAAACAGTTAGAGCAAGCGAATATTCCTTTTCAGCTAACCCGCGAACCGGGGGGAACACCGCTGGCTGAAGATATACGCCAGTTGTTGCTAACACCTCGCAAAGAAACTATAGCAGAGAATACCGAGCTACTGATGATGTTTGCTGCCAGGGCTCAACATATTGCTGACGTTATTGAGCCCGCCTTGGTCAGAGGGGATTGGGTGATCTGTGATCGTTTTACCGATGCCACCTTTGCCTATCAAGGTGGTGGGCGAGGAATTGCCCGACAGAAAATTGTCGATTTAGAGCAGTGGGTGCAAGGGAATTTACGCCCGGACTGTACTCTGTTATTAGATGCACCAGTCTCTGTGGGTATGGCGCGTGCCCAAAAGCGTGGGGATCTTGATCGATTTGAGCAAGAACAGCAGCCATTTTTTGAAAACGTACGCAATGCCTATCTGTCTTTGGCTAGATCGGACAGTTCGCGTTATAAGGTCATTGATGCATCTCAGTCGTTGGAACGGGTTCAATCCTCGTTGTTAGAGGTGGTGTCCGAATTGATTGCCCAGTTTACGTGTTAAAGGGGGAGATCATGACTCAAGCAGAACGCAGTCTCGCGGTTAAATTACCTTGGCAAATGGCTCAGTGGCAACGCCTGGATGATATGCTGACCGATGGTAAGTTGCCTCATGCATTGTTGCTGAGCGGGCCAACGGGGATCGGTAAAAAGCGTTTTGCTTTGTCTCTGGCGCATTATTTGATGTGCTCCCAGCCTAGTGCGTCCATGCCCTGCGGTGAATGTCGTCAGTGTGGCCTTAACAAGGCGGGCACTCATCCCGATTTAGTCGTGATAGAGCCCGAGGAAAAAGGCCGGCAAATTAAGATTGACCAGGTGCGGGGGCTGGTTGAGTTCCTTGGACATACCTCCCAACAGGGTGGTTATAAGGTCACGGTGGTGGTACCGGCTGAAGCGATGAATATCAATGCTGCCAATGCGTTGTTAAAAAGCCTCGAAGAGCCAACTGCCAATACTCTATTGTTATTATTGACGGATTCCCCCAGTCAATTACTACCTACTATTCGTTCTCGCTGTCAGACTATGGCCTTTCCGGTTCCCCCAAAAGCCGAAGCCTTGAAATGGCTTGCTACCGTATTGCCGTCGTCTCAACAGGCAGAAGCATTGCTGGACGAGGTGGGGGGGCAGCCAATGTCAGCTCTCGAATTGGTGGAATCTGATGGCCTCACTCACCGACAGCAAATGAAGAGCGATTTTATCTCGATGGTTTCCGGGCAAGTTAGTGCGTTGTCTGTCGCCGAAAAATGGCTGGATTATGATGTCTATGAGTCGATTGGATGGCTGAATCGTCGTTTATCTGAATTTATCAGTTATCGTATGGGTAACACGCCCTTGGCCGCCGATTGGCAAGCAGTGGTATCGAAGGCCAATGTTCCAGGGTTATTTGGATTGCTTGATAAGGTCAGTCAGTTGCACAATAGTTTGGTTAGGGGAGCTAACCCTAATAAACAGTTGACATTAGAAGACCTGCTACTTGAAATCTGTGACAAATTTCACAATTAGTTCGAGGCTAGGATCTGGAGATTAAGCTGATCAACGGCTATCCTTACAATCTTACACTTAAATTATTAAAGAATGTTTTCAACGCAAATAAGCAGTAGCAGTAGGAGTCAACTTAAGCAATGAATTCGGCTAGCGCACCGCAAGGAGCCCGTAATGGTATTTTATCCTTAACTATCAAAGATAAGGCGGTTTTATATGCGGCCTATATGCCTTTCCTTGTGCATGGTGGTTTATTTATCCCGACTAATAAGCCTTACAGCGTTGATGATGAGGTATTTATGCTTCTCAATCTGATGGACGAATCTGAGAAGATTCCGGTGGCAGGCAAAGTGGTCTGGGTGACTCCTCGCGGAGCCCAGGGTAACAGGGCAGCCGGGATTGGTGTGCAATTTAATGGTCAAGATGATACGGCTAATCATAAGATAGAGAATTATCTTGCAGGTTCACTGGAGTCGGATCGTCCCACTCATACTATGTAATCTGTAATGAATTTTTATAATACGGCGCGGATTTTCCGGGCCGTTTGCGTTTTGGGTTGTTTTATCGATGAGAGAGATACCTATGTTCGTTGATTCCCACTGCCACCTTGATCTGTCGTCTTATGACGGTGATTTGGCTAAAGCTATCAAGGCGGCCAGAGAGCGTGGTGTGGAGCGTATGCTCTGTATTAGCATTAATATGGATAACGCGCCAACCGTTATCAACATCGCCAAGCGGTTTGACGGTATTAATAAGTTATTCTTTTGATTATAAAAAGAATGATTACCTGCTGAGATCCAGGGAGCCGCCTCTAACTAGTCTACATTCTAAATAAAAAAACCGGTACCCTGGGGAGAGTACCGGCTAAGACCATTAGGAGTGAAACATCGAAGAATTGATTTCAAGAAAGAAACACTTCCTCAGTTTCAGTAGATGTCTGATTGAACATAGGGGATAAGACATCTGCATAATTAAGTATTGTTGAATTGTCACCGTTTGCCAGCTCGCGTTGTCTGATTTTTTAAACAATTTTATAATAACTCTAGGAGCCCTTATCAGGAGGAACACTTAGGCTTATTTTGTTGGGCTTTCTTTTAACAGGTCGGTGGGTTGCTGTTCAAGGCGACACATTGGTTTTCAATATTCTGGGTCTCAATAGGCGCTAAGCGCTTATCTTCCACTATATAATGGAATTCCTTGAATTCTTATTAGTCTGGCCTTGGTGCGGAGCCCTGTAGGGTGGAGCCTGTTAGTTGAGGTGTCTTAATATAATTGCTCTTTCAGTGCTGGGTTTTGTTTTAATACAGTGTCAGCTTGTGTACCATGCCCTGCGTTAAACTTAGGCATCCGACCCGAATGGCACTTACTTAAGGGCAGCGCTGTTAACGGCTTGCGACGGTAGTATCCCGCTGCCACCCTCGGTAGTCTAACCCCTCACTCGGTTGGAACCCCACGCCGTGGTGAGGGGTTAGACTACCGAGGGTGGCTAGACTGTGCAGTATTCGGGTAC
>JAZFYA010000054.1:0-21287 GCA_036443315.1 Pseudomonadales bacterium | reverse complement strand
CTTTAGTGCAAGGCTTTAGCAAATTTAAAAAGTAGCCGCGTAGCGGCGATGCATTGCTTTTTAATATAGCGACTTTCAGTCGCTTTGAAAGCAACCTATGGACTTTCAGTCCATAGTCGTTGAGTTTACTGGTCAGTTGCCCATATACGGGCTGGTTTTATCCAGTAGGCGCAAGGATGCTATTTATGCTGTTATTGATTGTAGGGTAATCAGATTTAGTGCTAGGTACCTATGTGTAATATTTTTAACCAAATAACACCGCAACCGGCCCATTTGCTCGGTATTGAAACGAGTTGTTGCTTCTATGATGTTGATACGGTCATTAGAATTTATCTTTATCGAACTGCTTATATCATAAACAAACTCCTGGCTTGTGTTCCAAACACGTCAAACGGGTAGGCCTTCTCAGTAAGCGATTTGGGTTAGGAGTGATGGTTTTTTAACACAATCAAGCCCATTTGGCCTATGCTTAACCCAATTCCCCAATTCTGTTGGGTCGCTGGCGCATTTTATAAGTTTAACTATGCATTGCAAGCGGGAATTTCCGCCACTATGAAGTGAATTTAAAACTAAAGTTGGTAATCCCAATTGTAGCAATATACTATCAGCGGCCTTTTTTGGCGTTTTCAGGAAGACTTAGCTAGAGTGTTCTGAAGAGCTGGCAATTTATTAGCTGGATTCAGAATTAGGAATTATTGATGTTATGCCATTAGAATCAAGGAGATCTTATCCATCATCATGAAGTATATAGACAGAATCTACCACCTACCCAGACTTCTAAAGCAAGTTTTTTTTGCTGTTATTGATCTGGTCTTTATCCCTGTCTCTATATGGCTGGCCTTATTTCTTCGCTTTGGCGATCAAAGCTTTATCATCACTGAGCAAGATTATCTGGCTATCATTACTTGTGTCATCATTAGCATGGCCATTTTTGCTAGCACTGGTTTATATCGGGCCGTTGTGCGCTATATGGGCCAGCAAGCCATGTTGGCTATTATACGAGCAGTCACTCTATCTGCTTTAGTGCTGGCCTTGAGCATGCTGTTAGCCCGTTCCGGCATGCCGCGCTCCACACCCTTTTTATACTGGGGCGTGGCCTTGCTCCTTATCGGTGGCTCCCGCCTAATGGTTCGCGCTCTCTATAATGGTATGCAAAGAAAACAAGCGAGCAAGGTTGTTATTTATGGTGCAGGCGATTCAGGCCGGCAGTTACTCAATGCTTTATACCAGGGCGGACAGTTTACCCCAATCGCTTTTATTGATGATGACGTTATGTTGCAAGGGCGGGTGATTAACGGCGTTCGTGTTTATCCCTTTGACGATTTAGCCACGTTAATTGAGGAGAGAGCGATCAACGACATTCTCTTGGCTCTTCCCACTATTGGTCGTTCAAGGCGTCGTGAGATTGTTAATAAGCTGGAAGATTTGCCAGTCTGTGTTAAGACGGTGCCCAGTTTTGAGGACTTGGTGCTGGGTGTCGCTAGCCTGGGCGATGTGCAGGATATCGATATTGAGGATTTATTAGGCCGCAATACGGTTGCACCCAATCCCGAGTTATTAAGTCATTGCATCACCGGCAAGGCGGTGATGGTGACGGGGGCTGGAGGCTCAATAGGTTCGGAACTGTGTCGCCAGATTGTCCGCAATCAACCCCGTGAACTTATTTTGATGGATATATCTGAGTACAGTCTGTACCAGATCAACAAGGAATTGAGCCAGCATATCAATGATACTAATGCCGAGGTGGCGTTGATTCCACTGCTGGGTTCGGTGCAAAATAGATCGCACCTTGAAGCCATTTTTACTGAGTTTGGAGTACAAACGGTCTACCATGCGGCAGCCTACAAACATGTTCCCATGGTTGAATACAATGTGTCTGAAGGCGTGCGTAATAATGTTTTTGGCACACTGGCGGCGGGAAGGGCGGCGATTGCTGCCGGGGTAGAAACCTTTGTGTTGGTATCGACTGACAAAGCGGTTAGGCCTACTAATGTGATGGGGGCTTCTAAGCGCATGGCCGAGCTGGTATTGCAGGCCTTTGCCAATAAATATGAAAATACCCGTTTTTGTATGGTGCGCTTTGGCAATGTGCTGGGGTCTTCGGGTTCGGTGGTGCCTTTATTTAGAGATCAAATCAAAAAAGGTGGGCCGGTGACGGTCACTCACCCGGATGTGGTGCGTTATTTTATGACCATTCCCGAAGCGGCCCAGCTTGTGCTTCAAGCTGGTGCTATGGGTGAAGGTGGGGATGTGTTTGTTCTTGATATGGGCGAGCCCATCAAGATTGTTGATTTGGCTACTCGGATGATTCGTCTTATGGGCCATGAGGTCAAAGACTCAAGCCATGCTTATGGGGATATTGACATTAGCTATAGCGGCTTGCGTCCCGGTGAGAAGTTGTATGAAGAATTGCTGGTCGGTGATAATGTTACGAGCACAGGCCACCCAATGATCATGCGTGCAGAAGAGGAATATCTGCCTGAGAAAGAGATCGATTCTTTTCTGGTAGCGCTGGCGGATGCCTGTGAAGCACATGATTGTCCAATGATTCAGGAGATCCTGTTGGCTGCTGTCACCGGCTTTGATGCCAAAGACGGTATTTCTGATGCGATTTGGCGGCGGCGTTCTGTTCGCAAGGCTGCGGTTGATAATGTGGTGCAGGGTAGTTTTTCTGCTCATTAAAGCGGTTGATGTGAATGGCACTTATAGGGGCTCACTATGCCTTCGGGAAAACGCCTCGCACTGGACCGCTTTTGTGTAGTGGTCTAATGTAAGTAGACACTTTATTTTGAAAAGGCCGCCTGACTGAAGTGTCTATTTCTTCTTGACCACTACACAGGGTGAAGGCCTGAACTTGAAGGTCAGTGAGGAGTCAACACAACTCAACTATTCCAATCCCGTCCGAGAATAATGGATTGTTGGCGTTGCTAATGGTGTAGCCAGCACTGGAGCAAGTAGGAGCTTATCGGCCTACTTGTTTTAAAGAATCTTCAGGAACCGCCCAGTGCGGACCCGCTTGCTTGGGGGGTGTGGGGGCTGGGGGCTAATGGGTGGCTAGCCGATTTAGGCAATGGTGGGATTTGGTAATCAACTTTTTCGCCATCCCAAACAGGCATGGGTTCATTATCTTTATGCGCTTGCTCAATAACTTTTCTTGCAGCTCGCTCAGCTGCCTGCATACCAATTTTTGCGTAGTATTTGCCTTCATTGATTGTCATTAGATTCTCCAATTAATCTTGGTCTAGAAGAGGAGGTGTCAAAAACCACCCATGCATCCACAATGGGTTTGAACACCGTTTCCAAATTAATCTGACTTCTTGTAAAACGACGCCTTATATCCTTTTCCGGTATGTTGTGACCACCGTGTTCGACACGGTATTGAACGCGATCAATAGCCATGTCAACAGAGGGAAGTGAAAAATAATACACTATAATTTTGTAGCCTAAATTCTGCCAATGTTTAATCTTCTTTGCATAGGAAATACCGCTCAAAGTCGTTTCGAACGCAAAAGATTTGGATTCCTTAACGCATTTCTCTATCTCTTGAATCATTAGTTTGCCAGCCATTATTTTCACCTTTTCTGGCGCAAACGGTGAAAAACCTGAAGCAATTAAATCAGCATTAATATAATTGATACATTCACCTTCTTCTGGCAGAAAGTCTTTAGCAAAAGTTGTTTTGCCCGCGCCATTTGGCCCAGCAATAATAAAACATTTTTTTTCCAACTCAATTCCTTATAATGTGAAGGCTAACGCCTGTGTAATGCGACCCCTTGGAGTTGTGTAGCAGAAAGGCGCGCGCATTGACGTACTTGTTAAGCCAAGCCACTACGGACTTGGCGAAAGGCCCAATATAAACCAACTTAGGTGTTTGAGGAAGCCGTAAGGACTATACGGCCTTTGCTGATACTGGCCTGAAGCGGAGTGCCTATGCTGAAACCGGCCTGACAAGCATGATGCCGGTGACGGGGCTGGAAATCGCCATATTGGTAGTATATAGGCGCCAGATCTCACTTTGAGTTGACGTTGGTAGGGAAACTGCTGGGCGGTTTTTGGTGATTTGCTCGCCTTCTTGAGTGTGCATGGATAGCGTTATGCGCTGCTGGCTCGACATCAGATGACGCAGGCTTTCCTAAGTCTTCCACCCAATCGCCACGAGCATAACTGCCAAATAGAATTAACATATAGCAGACGACATAGTAGCCCAATGCCCATCGTAATGGTTGGGACAGGGTGAAGGCCTGAACTTGAAGGTCAGTGAGGAGTCAACACAACTCAACGATTCCAATCCCGTCCGGGAATAATGGATCGTTGGCGTTGCTAAGGTTGTAGCCAGCACTGGAGCAAGTAGGAGCTTATCGGCCTACTTGTTTTAAAGAATCTTCAGGAACCGCCCAGTGCGGATCCGCTTGGGTGGTGTGTGGGCTGAGGGCTAGAAATCCCTGGTTACTCGATTTAGTTTTGTGTATTATGATGTGTGAATCTATGTGTAAATAGGAGTGTGCTAATGGCTACAAACCTTTCTATTGATACCAGCCTGTTAAATGAAGCCTTAGTAATTAGCGGCTTACCAACTAAAAAAGACACTGTAAATCAAGCACTTACGGAATTCGTACAACGGCGAAAACAGCGTGAAATCACTTCTCTTTTTGGTCAATTGCCCCAAGATACTGACTATGATTACAAACAGGGTCGAAAATGACTGGTGTGTTTGTAGACACCGGTGTTTGGTCTCTGGTTTTACGGGGCTCTTCCGCTCGGGAGACCTCAATAACTGAGCAACTAACCCAACTGATAGATGAAAACCAAGTAAAGATAATTGGCGCCATTAGACAAGAACTGTTGTCCGGTTACACAGATAAAAACAGCTACGAAAAACTCCGCCTAAAATTGAACTACTTTCCAAACGAGCCAACATTGGATGCCGATTATGAGGCCGCTGCGGAGTACTCAAATTTCTGTCGTTCAAAAGGAGTCCAAGGTTCCCATACTGATTTTCTAATTTGTGCAGTTGCAATACGGAAAAAATTTAAAATTTATACTACCGATAAAGACTTTAAACACTACTCGAAACATCTTCCGGTATCACTCTATGAAAAAAACTAATCGGGATAGCCCCCTGTGACAGAGTAGTTGTCGCCTCACGATGTCTCTCCTCCCACACCACCGGGCATACGAATCACTGCCCCTTTTAGGGGCTCACCCGTATAAGTCCCCGACTTTGCCGGGGGGCAGTTAACTATTTAGTGCCCATCCATAAACTGTTGTCTTTCCCGCGCAGGAGGGTGTCGCAAAAGGGTCCAAATTTAAATTTTGCACCTCTACAACCCGCATGAAACGGGAGGTGCGTTTTACGGGAAGCCCCTTTTGCGACACCCTCGCAGGCGGGAATCCATTGGCCTGGATGACGTTTAATAACCTTGTGTATTTTCCCAGCGAATAGCAAACACATCTTCTCGTCCAATTAAAGAGCTGTTGGAATAAGGTAATTTTTTCAGTTGTCGATAGTATGGGAATTTGTGGTGAAGGTAATTGAGATAGGCGTGTTTCTTTAATGGGCTATCAATGTCGCTTTTTGGTGTTCAAGCGCCGCTAATTGTTCGTCAATTGCATCGAGCTCATCCTGAAGTTCTCGGTTTTTTTCAGACTCTTGTCATGCTCTGCTATTTCAACATTAAGGATTTTCGATTGCACAACAAGTATTTCTCTATATGGGTATTACGAAAGCCTCTCCGGTTTTTTTGTCAATAGCGTTTGCTGAAATTACCCAATAAATACATTCATTTTTTCAGGCATAAGTTGCCCTTGATATTTTAGTCCTAATTCATTAATCGCGGATTTACGTAAGCGACTCAATGGTAATGATATCTTCAAATCGTTTGAAATCTTTAACGTTGGCCGTTAATACGCTGGAGATATTATAGCTCTGCATAGTGGCGACAATATTAGCATCGTGGATTTGTTTGCCACCAATCGTATAGCGATTTAATAATACTAATAACTGCTGGGTTGTCGAGGAAGTCTCATCGGCAACCACAAAGCGTTGAGTAAATTGTTCCGCTTGTTCTTTCACCGTTGCTATGGGTAAGGTTTCAAACGCTTGTGGTCGCGACATAATGACTAAATACTCGCGGAGTATCTGGCGGCTGATCCATAAAGCGCGACCTGCCTGATAGGCGGCTTCTATGGTGCTAAGTGCTTGTTGGTGAAAGGGAGATTCGGCAACATTGGCATAAACTAAAACATTGGTGTCGATAAAGAGTGGCTCAGCGTCCGTCATTGTTGTAAAGATCCTCGCGTCTCATACTCAGGTCGTCGGGCCATTGTCCCACGTTGATCACAGGAAAATCTAATGAGGGGCGCTTACCTGTGTCAGCGGGTTGTGAGCGTTGCCTGAGGAAGTCGACAAAATCCGCGACTTCGGCAATACGCTGTGGGGGCAGGGTACGTAGTTTTTTCACAACGTCATCAATGGAGTGGGGCAGCATGGTAGTATCTCGCAGTGGTTTACTGGCTATTATTGCGGTATAACGTTTGTCGTACCAGCATTTTAATAGAGTAAAGGCTGATTCCAGCCTTGGAAAGTGTTAACAATTATAATAGGATTTACGAAATAACCATCAAATTGGTCAAAAAACAGACAGATTAAGGGCCGGCGGGAGCGCGTAGAAACCTACGGTTTCAACATCTAATAAAATTATGTGTAATGAAATCAACGACATAAAAACATTAGCGGGCAACTAAAATTGCTGAAGAACTACTCAGTTAGAAGCCTTCTCCAAACAGGAGAGCCAGTCACACTATGGTTTCACGATTCGGGTAGTAATGATTGTTCGAATCATTAGCCATGGAACGATTTAACTAACGGGTATTTTTCAGGGATCGATAGTGTCGCCTTCTAGTGGTGATTCTGAGGCAGGGGCATTGGAGACGCCTGATGCCTGGGACGAAGTATGGGATGATAAAGGCTCAGGTGGAACCTTCGACGTCAAATTCTTCCGACTCAGAGTGATGTGGTACCCATACGTGCGTCGGACATGTCGCCATTCCGGATGACGGACCGCGGTAATGGATATCATCCGTTGTATCAAGACTGAGTCTTGTCCAATATGAAATGAGTCTTTTCCAATATAAGATGAGCCTGGAGCAGAGCACTGGCGGGGATACATTTTGACCCAAACGCCTTTTCGTTTACAATACGCCCCTTTTCTAACCATAAGAATGGTAGTGTAAAGTGCCTATGCGTTGGTTTAGACAGTGGTTAGGCTGGGGCAAAGCCAAAAAAAACGCCCTGGAAGACATCTCTGCATTGCTTAGCGCATTGAACCAGGCGGTATCAAACACGGATAGCGGTATTCAAAAAGGACTGCGTCGACTGTCACTGGCGCAACAAAAACAGAGTGACGCTATTGCCACGTTAAGCTATGAATCGACGTCGCTGAAATGTGCCATTGCTGGTCGTCATGGGGTTGTATTAACCTATGAGCACATTGTACATCTGTTAGATCACCTCGCAAAAATCAACCACGCCGCCAACAACCGGGAGGTTATTGCCCCGTTGGTAGCACGAGCGACAGAAGAGCTATTGTCGCTCTGTGAGCTGGAGGCTGTTGCGGCAGTGTCTACGCCGTATCCTGCCCAGGGCTGCGAGGTGGTCGGGGCGGTGGCAGCGCCACTCTCGCAACCGGGGGCTGTGCACGAGATTTTGCAGCAAGGCTACCAAACCCCGGACGGTCAGGTCGTGCGGGTGGCAAAAGTCGTTGTCTGCCGAGAGGCTAATACAGAACAAGACCTGACTCAATCCAACGAGACACAAGACGAGGAAACGAATCATGCCCACTGATCCACAGGAGCTGATTGGCGGTATTGACTTGGGCACAACCAATAGCTGTATTGCCGTGATAAAAGACGGTGAGCCACAGATTTTGACGGTTGACGGGCGCCCTACCATGCCTTCTGTGGTGGCTTGTCGGGATGGGGAATGGTTGGTCGGTGAAGCAGCCCGCAACCATTTGTGGGTGGCGCCTGACGAGGCGGTTGCATCCATTAAACGGAAAATGGACGACCCAAACTATCGCGTTCAACTGGGTAATGACACCCTGTCACCCATTGCTGTGTCCGCGAAAATTCTACAGGCATTGGTCCAAGCGGCGGAACAACAATTGTCATGCACCCTGCACAAAGTGGTTATTACCGTACCGGCCTGGTTCAAGGAAACACAGCGACAAGCGACCTTGGCGGCGGGTCGACAAGCCGGTTTGGAGGTTATCCAGATCATTAACGAGCCAACCGCCGCCGCCATTGCCTATCAAAACATCCCGATCGCTGAGGGTGAAGAAGAAAAATGGTTGGTGTACGATTTGGGCGGAGGGACATTTGATGTCTCCGTGTTGAATGTGACCAGCGCTACTCACGAAGTACTTGCCAGTCTGGGCAATACCTACTTAGGGGGCGATGATTTCGACCACCGTCTGGCGGAAAAGCTAGCCACTTACCTGCGAGATCAGTACAACATCGACCCCTATGCGGACAAGGTGGTTAAAACCCGCTTGCAGCTGCTGGCCGAGCAAACCAAGATACGGCTGTCGACAGAAACCCGTGTACACCTGGAAGAACCCATCGTGATGGGTTCTGAAACGCATCTGTTGGATATTACCCTCACTCGGGAGGACTTCGAGCAATTAATTGAGGATTTAGTCAGTTCAACCATCGATAAAGCCACCCAAGCGCTGTCTGAAGCAGGTGTAGTGCCCCAAACGCTGAGCAAACTGTTATTGGTGGGAGGATCGACTCGCATCCCCCTGATCGCCGAGCGTTTGGAGCGATGTTTTAGCATCGAACCGGAAAACTGGCTTGATCCCGATCTGTCGGTGGCGGTTGGCGCCAGCGTGCGTGGCGCCATTGCCAGTGACCACTATTTTGAACGTAGCGTGGTGGATATCTGTCCACATTCCCTAGGCATCGCTGTCCTCGGCGAAGAAGACGCCGAGCTTCCCGACGACATCAATCACCCCTTGACGTTTGCACCGCTAATTCGTCGGAACAGTCGCTTACCCGCCGATTTTGTTCGCACCTTCTATAAGCTCTCCGAGGATCAGCAGCGGGTGAATATTCCTGTGTACCAAGGCGAAAGTTCTAATACCCGTCAAAACACTTTTATCGGGGAATTCTCGGTAGCGCTGCAAAATCAATGGGACACTAAGCTGGACATACGCTTTGCTTACGATTTGAACGGCACGATCAGTATTTCTGTGGGGGAGGAGGGCCAGAAACAGACCACAGTCTATCGCATGGACTTGTCCCGCTCCGCCGCAGAAAACAGTGACCTAAGTGGGTTTTCCGAGCACCTGTTGGCACACGATGAGCTGTTAGCAGACAGCAACGCCAACGTGACCAACTACTTGGTCGAAAAAGTCAGTAAACGATTACAACAGGACGGCGATACTGCACCGGACGGGATGAATGCACTACTGGAGAACTATAAATGGCTACTCGGACAGGATGCCGAAGATGAGCTTGATGAGCTTGAAGAAAAACTCTACGACTGGATAGAAAGCGAATAACTACTATGGGGCGCAACAACCGGGCTCGTCGGCAACAAAAACAGCGGAACAAACAAAAGAAACAAAAAACCGCTGCCAGTGCAAAACGCCAAGCGTTAATTCAGGTCGACGAGCTTTTTGAACTCTGTCACCCCGTCGTCGTTAGCTTGGCCAACGGGGAGCCCCCTCCCCCCAGCATCATGGCAGATTGGGCCGCTTCCCCGATCCCCCCAGCGGCCAAACCGCTGCGGACCTTGTTAATCAGCTTTATCGATTATCTTTTTCACGGCTACGTGGCTAACGGTGAAGTAGACAGCCTAACACCGCAGCAACGCACGCTGAAGCGGGCGGATCTCGCGTGGCTCTATCCCTTACTGTTTGCCTACTGCCTGATTAGCGACAAGGCCTTGGCCGAGGGGGATGTGGAAGCCCTGACACACTCTCTTCACCAGGAAAGCCTGTGGTGTGACGTTGGTGGGGATTGCCACCCACAAAACGACGTGCTGTGTGCGCCGTTTTACCTCACGCTGTGGCTTATGGGTTGCCCTGTTCCCAGCCAGGGTGGCCTTCGCGTGTGGTTACGGCACTGGCTGGGTGATAGCCCGTGGCGCCCTCTGATCCCACCACTGGAGAAATTTCTGAGGCTCAAAAGTCCCAAGCCTCAACAAAAAACGGTCAAAGCCCTGGAACGGGCACTGAGCGACATGGATGGAAACCGTCATGATGAGTGGCAAGACGGCATTGGCCGATTGCTGGGGCTATTTCTGCAACAGCGGCTCAGCGTAGCGCAACGCAACACAGAGGCTTGGCGTCACTGTCCGCAGATAGCCGCGCTCTCCGGTTTGGTTGAAACACCAGCCACAACCCACTGGCAACCCCTGCGGTTTGAAGAAACCAATACAGCCACCTTGAACCGCCTGAATAGACAGGTGGCCACGGATACGATGCCCTATGTGGAAAGACTCCCCTTGGAGGCCCTTAAATGCCGCTTATTGAGCCGCTATGTGGAAAAAAATGGCGGTGGTCGACAAGATTTCGAGCGTCAACTCGGGCACTTGTTGAATTTAATGAGCCGGGGCGTTCCACCTGACGATATGGCGTTTGCCGAGCGTTGTTTAGAATCAACCTGTGAATGGTTAGCGGAGGAAGTGGGACAGGGCCATTTCCCGCCACCGGCTGCAGAGCGGCTGCGGCGGCTTTATCGTTGTCGCCCGAGTGACTACCGGGTGGCGTTATTGCTGTATTTGGCCACGCAGGGACGAGAACCCGCACTCAATAGTGGGAAAGACAATAGCGAGAAAGACAATAGCGGGAAAGACACGCACTTTCAGTACATTCATTTCCCCTTGTTTTTTCAGGCCCTCCGCGACGCCATCGACGCGCAAGACTTCCTTGAGCGTTTCTATTGGCCCCTCACCGGTGAGCCTAAAAAAGCCTTATTTACCCAGTGTTGTCGGAAGCTCTTTTTAGGCATGGACGAATACGATGCTAAGCAGCTGTGGGGGCGATGGCGGCAACCGCTCTTCGATGTTAACCGAGAGCCCTTTGCCGCCATTGTTAAGGGGCAGGCTTGCGAGGCAGAGGCGTTGTTCTACATAACATTGGCGGCGGTTGATACGTCGTACGGCACGACGTGGTTACAGGCGGATCATCTGTCATCGCTGGTTCGTTCTGCCGCCGACCTGCTTGAAAAACATGCCAGTGACTTTAACCAGAGTAACGTGGTCAACCTGTTAAATTCACTAACGGCCAGTCAATACGCTGACAACCTGTTTCACCTCTGGGAACCGGTGCTAACCATCACCCGTCACATTGAGGATGCCGAGGAACTGCAGGTGTTCTTGCGTTTGGCCCTACGTAAACTCAATGACCAGGCTGACCGTCTTTCCAATCAATACCATGACTTGACGAGTCTGTGCCGTCAAATCCCTACATTGCGGCAATACCTACCCCGTAAACCAAAAGCAACTTCTCGCAAGAAGGCTAAAAAAACATCGCCTTCCGCCACCCTGGATTTATTCGGTGACCTGTCATGATGGATCGGGAAACAGCACTGAATACCTTGCGTTTACCAGCCAATGCCAGCCGTTCAGCGATTGTTGCCGCCTACAGCCGTCTCGCACGTCGCTATCCCTTGCAACAATTCCCCGAACGCCACACACGCTTACTACAGGCAAAAACCGTATTGCTCAACCCGGAAAAAGCCTTCAAAGCGATATTGATGGAAGAGACCATCGACTTGAGCTGGTTAAACCCCTATTCAAACAAGGAAAGCCAGGGAGCGGATAGCGATGAAACCGTCCCCGCCGATTTGCTTAGCAGCCCTAAACAATGCCTGGAAGCGCTATTTCGCCCTCATCTCAAAAAGGGGGTTGATTTATTTCCCAACGCGGTTGGGTTCGAGGATGAATGTGCACAAATTATCAAAGCACTGGGCCCCGGAGGAATAGAGAAACTCATCAACGGATTTCCTTTTGACTAATCGAAAAACTGCGCACATAAAACCTAAGGAAGAGCAGTATTTTATCATGCCACCGGCTACGTTATCTCAGGAATTTTCACCCACTCTATCCTATTTAATCTTGGCTGCCACCCTCTCACGGTGAGTACAATATTTTTAGTACAATACTTTTAAATCTCGCCTACGATGACTTTCTTGAGCAATTGCCCCAAAACACTTACGCTCATTTTTCCTTGCATGTTTTGACGTGCAGCGATGTGAAGATCATTACTTATTTTTCAATAAGTTATAACACCCCCTTCACAGCGAAACACGTCAGATCATAGACAATTGGATAAGAAATAGGATAAGAATTTTGAACATTCTAGCATTAATACAGTTGCTAAAATTAGCGCACTCCCTTGACTATCGATTTGTCTGTTTAAATCCAGTTATCCAGCCGAAGTCCAGGCACTCGCTCAAATTCTCTACCATTATTAGTCACCAGAACTAAGCCTCTCGACCGCGCATGTCCAGCAATCATCTGATCGTAGGGGCCAATGGGCTTACCAGCCTTCGCCAATTCGGCACGGAGTTGCCCTGAATGTGATGCCGCCTCATCATCATAAGAAAGCACATCCAAGCGGGCGGCAAAACCTTCAATATCACGTAGGTTTCTCTCTGGATTTGAAGACTTCTCTGCACCGTAGATCAGTTCCATCAGAGTCACTGTCGATATGCACATCTGTCCATAGTGTGCTTCAAAAGCTTCCCTGGTAGCCTTCGGCCTATTCTTTATCGTGTAAATTACGATATTGGTATCCAGCATATATTTCAGCATCAGAGCGTTTCTCTTTCCTGATTTTCAGGTTGTTCACGCTCACACATAAAATCCTCCGTCACCCCTTCATCGTCAAACCAGCTATCCCAAGCTTCTCCTGCTGGGGCAATTAACCGAGATCGCCCTAGAGTGACAATATCAACCTGTTTTACACATTCAGGTAAGGCAACAGCCTTAGGTAGCCTAACAGCCTGACTTTGATTGCTTTTGAAAACACCTGCTCTTTCCATTATTTCGACCTCAACTATTCGATCTTAACTAAGGGATATACCACACATATATCCATAGTAAGTAAACCATGGTATATGTCAAGCGTATATCCCTAAGGTAGCCCAACATAAAGCGCTACAAGGATGTAGTACCGTTGGCGTTAGTCAACGCGAGTTCAATAAAATAAAGGGGTTTCACACAACCCCGGCAGATTTTAATTGCCAGGTTAATAGCGGCATTTTCAGGAGCTGGGGGTACCTGGAACCCTGGACTCAACCCACAACCATGCATATTCTGAAGTTCAATGAATCAATCGTTCATGTGTCTTTTACGATGCCGAATACTTTCATTGGGATGTCAGCGTTGAAAGCTTCATCCCTTTTGGATAGCGTGGGAAGCCGGGACTTTCATCTTGACATTAGACCTTAATTCGGTCTATATTCAGGTCAATATTTTTTGGTGAGACCATGACCATGAAACTATCCAGCCACATTAAACCGATCAGTTACCTTAAAGCCCACGCGGCAGAGATAATCCGCCAACTGGGTACTGAACAAGAACCCATCGTCATTACTCAGAATGGTGAGGCCAAGGCGGTTTTACAAGATGTTAAAAGCTACGAACAGGGACAAGAAACCCTTGCTCTGCTAAAAATTCTTGCGTTGGGTAACCGCCAAATTGAAGAAGGCAAAGTCCAATCGGCTGAGAGTGCCATTCAGCATATTCGTGACCGTAGGAAACAGCGTCAATGAGCTATCAGGTTTTACTCACCGACGATGCGATAGCCGACATGGAAGAACTTGATGACTGCATTTCAGAAAATGACGCGCCGGAAAATGCTGACTACGTGCTGAGTAAGATCGATGAGATCATCCAGAGTTTGACGGACATGCCCGAGAGAGGCAGCTACCCTTGTGAGCTGGCTACATTAGGGATTAAGGAATATCGAGAGCGGGTTTTCAAACCCTACCGAATTATTTATCGTATTATGGATAAAAAAGTGTATATCTACCTGGTAACTGATGCTCGGCGCGATATGAAAACCTTACTTCAGCGTCGCTTGCTTTCTGCTTAGGCAATCGACAGCTCTGCAATTCAGTAGAATATAGGCGACCTTGTTCTCAATAATGTGTCCGCGCCACCGTGTTATACCCTGTTGTTTCACCGTTATGTTTGGATCATTTATTATCAGGGTTCCCCATGAAATATGAAGACATCTTTACGGAACTACGCCAAACTACTTACCCAAATCTATTGAAAGAAGATTTGAAATAATCATTGATTGCGGACAATCCCTAATCTTGTTAAGACACCCACTGAGGTGCATGATTCTGGAAGCCGCAGTGCCGATCTACATTCCCATAGCTACTGGCTTTTCCCCCCTGCTCCGAGTAAAATTTTGCCACTTTTCACCTTAAGAACTCAACGGCGGTTGTCAACGTCTCCTTCCATTAATCCTCTATCTGTGGATTTTGTGTGTGGATAGAGGGGTCTTAGCCTAACCGATTTACGTCTATGCTAGCAGAAAATACGGCTTCCCTGGTTGAGCCGGTGGCTACTACTGTAGCCACTTTCGCGGATATTGAGCCCAGTCATGTACCGAGTCATGACGTTACGCAGCAGCTTGTGGTCGAACACAAGCCATTAAAAATTTGCCTGTTGGGTTATCGCAGCGAGCCCTATGGGGGTGGCCAGGGCATTTATATCAAGTATTTGAGTAGGGCCTTGGTGGGTGCGGGTCATCAGGTGGACGTCATTTCTGGTCAACCCTATCCCCATGTCGATCCGCGAGTGAAGCTGATCAAAATGCCGGGTATGGACTTGTTTGAAATGGGCCTCGGCTCTCTGCATCCCCGCGATTTGAAGTCTATGACCAATATTATCGAATGGACAGGCAAGTTGACGGGAGCCTTTGCTGAGCCACATTGTTTTGGCCGTCGGGTGCTTAAATACCTCCAGAAAAAAGGTAGGCACTACGATATTATCCATGATAATCAATCGCTAAGTTGGGGAATGTTAACGTTGCAGCGGCGTGATTTCACGCTGGTGACCACCATTCACCACCCGATTACCCGTGATCTGAAGATTGCCTTAAACGCCGCTAATAACTGGTGTGAGCGACTCTTTATTCGCCGCTGGTACTCCTTTTTGACGATGCAGAAAAAGGTCGCCAAGCGCTTGTACAATGTAGTGACTGTTTCTGAGCGTTCCCGTGAAGATATTGCCGCGGCTTTTGCTATCCAGCCGGCGGGGATTAGCCTGGTTTACAACGGTATCGATACGGAAGAATTCCGGCCTATGCCTGACGTGACCCGCAAGCCTTATCGGATTATGGCTACCGCATCGGCGGATACACCGGTAAAAGGGCTGCGCTATTTGCTGGAAGCCATCGCTGCTTTGGCGTCCCGGTATCCCGAGCTGACATTGCTAATAGTAGGCAAGCCTATGCCAGGGGGTGATACCGAGCAATTGATTCGCCGCTTGGCATTAGGTGAGCGTATTCGCTTTGTCAGTGGTATTTCCACCCCACAACTGGTGGCTCATTATGCGCAGGCGCAGGTCGTTGTCGTACCCTCCGTGTATGAAGGTTTTGGCCTTCCTGCAGGTGAGGCTATGGCCTGCGGGGTGCCTGTGGTCTCAACCAATGGGGGTGCTTTGCCAGAAGTGGTTGGCGATGCAGGTATTCAAGTGCCGGTTAAAGATAGTCAGGCCATCGCGCAAGCAGTAGCTGACTTGTTAGGCGATGCAGATAAACGCCAGCGATTAGGTGAGGCGGGTCGCCAGCGTATTGAACAATTATTTTGTTGGAAGCGCGCCGCCAGGCAAATGACAGATTATTATCGGCATGTTTTAGATAACAAGTTAAAAAACAAATTTAACAACAAGGTCGAGAACCGAGTAGCCAATGCAAACGGTTGATTTTAAATATTTACCTTTAGAGTCCGGTGATACCGTTCTGGATTTGGGCTGCGGTGAGGGGCGTCACGTTATTTCTGTTTATTTAGAGCAGGATGTAACCGCTATCGGTGTTGATTTGTGTTTTAACGATTTACAGATTGCGCAAGAAAGATTCCAGCTGTTTTATAAACCGGATAACAGCCGCAAATATTTTGGGCTCTCGGCGGCCAATGCCCTGCATTTGCCTTTTGCCGATAACACCTTCGATAAGATAATTTGCTCGGAAGTGCTTGAGCATATTGCAGATTTTAACGGCGCGTTGGAAGAAATTGAACGGGTGCTGAAGCCGGGTGGTTTGTTTTGTGCCAGTGTGCCTCGAACGTGGCCGGAAAAAATTTGCTGGTTCTTTAGTGACGCCTACCACAGCATGGAAGGGGGTCATTTGCGTATTTTTGAAGCGAGAAAACTCAAGGCGCAGATTGAAGCGCTGGGATTTACATCTTTTCACCGTCACTGGGCCCACGCCTTGCATGCGCCTTTTTGGTGGCTCAAGTGCATGCTTTGGAACACTCAAGACAATAGCTGGCTGATTAAGCAGTACCACCGTTTTTTAGTATGGGATCTTATGGTTCAACCGGTTGTTACTCGTACTTTGGAAAAAATTCTGAATCCGGTGATGGGTAAAAGTATAGTGATGTATTTTAGGAAGGAAACAAACCCATGAGTGGTGTCTTTCTTTCCAGGGGTTTATACCCTGCTGATTTTTTCCGCCCGACAGTAGACTTTATTGTTAATTGCCAACAGGCCAATGGTTCCATTCTATGGTTTGAGGGTAGTGATGCTGACCCTTGGGATCATGTCGAAGCGGCGATGGGTTTATCCGTTGGTGGTGAATGGGATGCGGCGGAAAAAGCCTATCAATGGTTGGTGGATATCCAGCTGGAGGATGGCAGTTGGTGGGCCGCTTATAAGGCGGGTGACATTGCCAGCGGCGAACGTCGCGAGACCAACTTTGTTGCTTATTTTGCTACTGGCGTGTGGCACCATTATTTAATTTCAGGAAATGCTGAGTTTCTATTTAGGATGTGGTTAGCGGTTGAAAAGGCCATCGCGTTTGTTTTAAGCCTGCAGTCTGAATATGGCGACATTCAGTGGGCGCTAATACCCGATGGTAGGTCTAAAGATGATGCATTGGTTACCGGCTGCTGTTCTATCTATAAAAGTCTGGAGTGCGCTTACAATATTGCAACATCCTTAGGGTTTGATCGCAACAATTGGTTAGACGCCCGTGCTCGACTGGGGGATGCCCTGCGCAATAAGCCGGAACGGTTTGATCGTACATGGGAGAGCAAAGCCCGCTATTCGATGGATTGGTTTTATCCAGTCTTAGCCGGTGTTTTTCCCAGGCCGCAGGCGCAAGCCTGGTTAAAAGAACGCTGGGATGAATTTGTGGTACAGGAGATGGGTTGTCGCTGTGTCTCCGATGAGCCCTGGGTCACCATTGCTGAATCGTGTGAATTAACCATGGCTTTGCTGGCCGTCGGTGATCACGCTCGCGCGGTAACGTTGTACAGTTGGCTGCATCAGTGGCGTTTAAAGGATGGTTCTTATTGGACTGGCTATCAGTTTGCGCAAGATATGTTGTGGCCCGATGAAAAATCCACCTGGACGGCGGCTGCAATTTTATTGGCTGCCGATGCATTAACGGAACATACCGCTGCATCTAACTTGTTTACTGAAGTGCGTTTATTGGATGCGTTGGAAGACGAAGATATTGCGTCGCGGAAGTTATTAAAAGAATCCTGATAAAGGGTGGGAGGGGAATGGCACTGACTTAAGGGCTGCGCTGTTAATGGCTTGCGACGGTAGTATCCCGCCGCCACCTTCGGTAGTCTAACCCCTCACTCGGTTGGAACCCCACGCCCTGGTGAGGGGTTAGACTACCGAGGGTGGCTAGACTGTGCAATATCCAAGTCGGTAGCACTGAAGTAGCTGTTCGCAATGCAAGGCCCGCTCAAGGGCGTGGGGTTTCAATCGATAATGGGCGATAGTGGGCGATAGTGGGCTTTGCATTGCGAACAGCGGGTTCAAAGCGCCTCAGTTGTAGCCTTAAGTAAGTACCATTCGGGTGGGAGGTGTTCCACCCAACAATCTGAATTATTGCTTGGTGTAGTGGTTCGTTGGAGGATGGCGTAGGGTGGAACCTGTTCCACCAAAAACCCGGCTACATTTTCCGCACTACATTTTCTGCACTATATTTTCCGCAACAAGCCCAACGTATTCACCACCTCAATTTCCTTAAACAAGCCTGATGCCAGCGCCAGCCGATAAATTGTAATCGGTGCCTGCCCGCCTTCATCTGGGTTGGGGAATAAATCGTGAATTGCCAGAGTACCCCCAGGTATGATGTGGCTTGCCCAGCTTTGGTAGTCCGTCATGGCTGCGTCCATACTGTGGCCACCATCAATGAACACCATCGATAAAGGTGTCGCCCAGCCTTTTGACACAAGTCGTGAAGAGGCTACGATGGGGATAACGGTGTCTTCTAAATCAGCCGCCCGCATATTTTTGCGAAATTCTTTAAAGGTGTCTACCAAGCCCACTGACTCATCGTACAGGTCGCTGTCGTGATAGTCTTCGCCCAGTTGGTGTTCTTCAGAGCCTCGGTGATGGTCCAGTGCATATAACACGCCACCCGCTTTTTTACAGGCGCTGCCAATATAAAGGGTGGACTTGCCACAGTAGCTACCAATCTCCAAGACCGGCGCTCTACTCGATAATTCCAGAGCGGCATTGAATAAGGTCTCCGCTTCAGCTGCAGTCAAAAATCCTTTTACTTGCTCAATATCAATGGGTAACACAATAGCCATAGGGTATCTTTTAATAGAGTCATAAACATTGCAGGGACGATAACGGAAAGGCTTATGTTAGCAATAACGCAGTAAGCGTTGCCGCTTGTTATGCGATTTACTTTGGCCTATGTAATGGAACAACATTACCAGGCTTGCCTTTTTGGGGTTTTACCTTTTTCACCTTGCTAAGTAAGTGCGGTGATATATTCCATTTTTGGCCGGACTCAGTAATAACGGTGACAGTTTTTTTATTGAACTTAACAAGAATACCGATTTGGCGGCCGTTACCTGGAGGATCAAAACTGACCTGCTCACCGAGAGTGAATTGCATCATTTCATTGTGCGCGTGGAATGACGCTAGAAATTTTAGCCTTTCAACTACCTTATGATTAAGCTCAACTAATTCTTCTTCTGTTAATTTATCAATGTCTATTGTCATAATCGTGCTCGATCAGGTTTTTTGTATAACGTCGCATTGCAGCAGCGGGTCCGCTGCAATGCTTTGTGTACGCCCAGCGTAGGACAGCTACTCCCATACTACCCGGTTTAGCCACCCTCGGTAGTCTAACCCCTCACCAGGGCGTGGGGTTCCAACCGAGTGAGGGGTTAGACTACCGAGGGTAGCGGCGGAATACTACACCAAGGTCGCAAGCTGTTAACAGCGCCGCCCTTAAGTAAGTGCCATGCGTGTTAAGGCAAGTAACGAGATTGCATAGCTAAGCGCTTACACTCCGCTCCTTGTTAGTCATACATCAACTTAGTGCATTATATTGTTGATAGTACTGCGCTAAATAATTATCGAAATCCAATGTGTCAGCCGCTTCGATTTTCGCCTGACGATTTATTGATTGCTCAGTTTGTTGCTTGAAATACTCCAGCTCTTCACCTGTTAGGGGCCGCTGCCGAAATTGTTGGCCGTGCTGCTGGGCTAAATCCATAGCAAAATGGAAAAACGGTTTTTGCTGTGCTTGCATATCCGCAAGAATTCTTGCGGATGGTGTTAATGAGGCGTCAGCCATTTTTTGTCGTTGTTGATAACAAACCCGCTGATAGTCTTCCCCACCGTGAGCTGCATCCAGTTTTATGGCAATTTGCTCGACGCCGTCGAGCAGTTTATCAGCCCAGTCGACCAAGCTACGATCACCATTGTGGGTGTGTAACTGCAAGCCCGGTTCACGGCCTCGATTGACAACATGTTTAAGATTGTCGTTAATCCGTTGCCGGTCATCGTCGTCACATAGTGGACTGTGTGCAAACAAACAGTACAGTAGAAAACAATCGATAAAACGAATCTGGTCAGCATCAATGCCCAAGGGGAGGTAGGGGTTAACATCAATGCAGCGCACTTCAATATATTCCACGCCGCGATTGCGCAGTGCCCCCAAAGGAATTTCACCGGAGTGGGTTACCCGCTTGGGGCGAATGGGGCTGTAAAATTCGTTTTCAATTTGCAGCAGGGCATTGGATAGCTGGCGGTATTCACCGTCGACGTTGATGCCGAACTGTTCGTAATCGGGGTGGCTGTTGGTAATTGCCTGTCGCAGGGTTTCGATATAATTATCCAGGTTGTTGTAACAAATGCTAAGGTTTTCTTGCACACTGCTCTGATAACCCAAATTGCCCATACGCAAGGCAGTACCATAAGGTAAGTACACACTGCCATCATCGTGGATTTGCAGTTGATGATCGCGACCATTCACGAAACTTTTACACACCGTTGGCGATGCACCATACAGATAAATCAGTAGCCACGAAAAGCGACGGAAGTTACGGATGAGGCTAAAGTAAGACGCGGTTATATAGTCTTGCGGAGGATGCTGATCCCCATCCTGTTGTTGTAGTGCTGCCCATAAACTTTTTGGCAGTGAAAAGTTGTAGTGAATGCCGGCAATGGTTTGCATCAAGCGGCCATAGCGATGGCCCAGGCCCCTGCGGTAGGCTGTTTTCATGGTGGCAACATTGGAGCTGCCATACTGGGCCACCGGGATGTTTTTATCGCCTTCCAGTATACAGGGCATACTGGCTACCCATAATTCTTCGTCATTGAGTTGTGGATAAACGAAGCGGTGAGTATTGTCCAGGCAGTTCAGGGTGCGATCTATACTGGTAGAAACTGGAGTGATGAGCTCAAGCAATGCTTCAGAAAAATCGGTAGTGATATGGGGATGAGTCAATGCAGAGCCCAGACCGGCGGGGTGCGGGGTTTGAGCCAGTTTGCCCTCGGGGGTGATACGCAAACTTTCTTTTTCAATCCCGCGCTGCAGCTCAGTCAATAGGGTTTGGTTTGCGGTGCTGGATAATAGCGCAAGTCTTGTGGTGAGTTGATCAGGCAAGATAAATACTCCGTTCTAAGATAAATGTCGGGAAAGCCTAAAGAGGCTCCCTAGATAATCAAGGTAGCATGCAGTTTAATAGCGGCGACTTTAGGGCACAAGACTTATGCTGTTAACTTATACCCAAAGCGATTGAAATTTAGGTGTTATAGGCCGCTCCTGCACATCCAT
>JAZFYA010000053.1:0-8332 GCA_036443315.1 Pseudomonadales bacterium | reverse complement strand
CACTGTGGCCGGTCGCAAGCTTGTTGGTCTTTGCGGCGGCTGCGGAACTCGCTGCGCTCAGACAGTCCTCGCTAAAAACGCCGCAAAGACCAACAAGCTTAAACGCGCCCTGATTGGCCACAGTGTCCATTGTCCTGCAGGCCCTAACATCGTGCCAATGTGATGATATCACGTCCTTTTAACATTGGGTGTGTCTAACATATGGTGTGACAAGGCCTCCTAGGAAATCTCGATTCCCCTCTCTTGCCTACTATTTTTTTCTCAACATAAACCTATGCAACATTCCATTATGGAACTTTACTCATCGGGCACATATACCCAAAGCGATTGAAATTTAGGTGTTATAGGCCGCTCCTGCACATCCATGCGCCTGCGGCATTAGTGCATCCATGCACGTCACACCCCCTTTTTGCCTATGGCTGCCATGGCTGCGTTGTTTGAACTTGACAGTTTGAACTTGAAATATTGACCTATTCCTGCGTTCAAACGCCTTGCCATAAACAACTTTCCATAGATAAATAAGGGACGACATCTATCCTGACACAGGGGGTAAAACCTAAATTTCAATCGCTTTGGGTATATTAAAGAAGTATTCTTTGTATTGATTGTGGGTATGGGTGTATTGATATTGTGGGTATCGGTGCATAGTTTCACTGCTGGGTATTTCTCAAGCGGGGGGAATGTCCTAACTAAATTAAGCAAAATATAGGGTTCTCGGCATTTAGAAATATCGGTTGGTGGGATAGACTATACCCATATGTTGGTGGCTGCACTGTATCCGGGTAGCATTGGAGTAGCTGTTCGCAACGCTTGGCCCACTTAAGGGCGTGGGGTTCCAACCGAAAGTGGGCCAAGCGTTGCGAACAGCGGGTTCAAGATCCTATAGTTGTTTGGTATCAAGTAACTCCATTCGATCCAGACGTATTATTCAACAAGCGGGTGAAGGCTCAGAGTCGAGTGAGTAATGAGTAGAGAGACGAGTGGGTAAAGCGTTAGATTGCAGAGTAAAAACCCCTTGCATAGGGGTATGTTCTACCGGCATTGGTGACAGTGTCTGTCGGGGTTGCAAGCGATTTGCCCATGAGGTGATCCACTGGAATAGCTATAACCAAGCGCAAAAGCGTATTATCGATCAGCGATTGGAGCAGTTTTTGGCGCAGATTGTCGCGACCCGGTTGCGGATAGTTAATAGGGACTTACTGCAGTGGCATCTTGAGGCGCAGCAGATAAGCTATCCTACACAGAAGAGCCCTTTAATCTGGGCCTATGAGTTGCTGAGGGCTGCTGCGAGTCAGTTGGGTGAACTGTCGGAATATGGTTTGGAGCTGGATGCCCAATACCGTGATACGGATTTATGTAGCTTGAAAACAGCCATTGATAATGAATTTTTTATTCTTTCTGAGGCTCATTATCAGCGCTATTTTCAAGTGGCTGAGCTTGGTGAATCTGGCCAGGGCTTGTGTTCAGAGGGATCGTCTTCAGTGGGGCTGGCTTCGGATGATCTTGAGAGCGCTAGTTTTGATAAAAAAGTTGAATTAGAAGGGGTATAAATGTTGTTGCTCCAATTGATGCTGGCATCTCTGCTGGCTATTGCGGTTACTGGTTGTGGCGGAGGTGGCTCAAGCTCTAGCGCTGGCAATGCGGATCCGGTTGTAGAGGGTGGTGTAACATCGGTTGGCGGGTTTCCCATCCTGGATTCTACGCCAGTCAATAACCAGGCTATGTTGTCCTGTAAGACGGTAGCCACCATCCCTGTCAATAGTACTATCACCGGACTTATTCGGTATCAACGCGTTCCCCACTTTGCTACCGGCACTGAGGGTCTTGATTATGACAATACGGTAAATTTGCCTGTCAGAGGTGTGGTGGTACAGGCGGTTGAAGCGATGGGTAATAGCTGTAGCGAGACCGTGGTAACTACCGGTCTGACCAATGCTAACGGAGAGTATGGACTCAATGTGCCGGTCAATCTGTCAGTTTGTGTGCAGGTTAGGGCGCAGTTATACCGTGATAGCGCAAGTGGTGGTGCAAACTGGGATATACAGCTAGTGGACAATACGAATAACAATGCGCCTTACTATCTCGTTGATAATACAATTGCCACGCCCTCTACCCAACCACAAAGAGACTTGTTGGCGGGCTCCGGAGCGGCACTGGGTTCGTCCGACTATACCTCTGCGCGGGCTGCAGCGCCATTCGCGATACTCGATACCCTCTGCGAAGCAATTGATACGGTGGTTACGGTGGATAATAGCGTCCAGTTTCCCAAGCTAGTGGTGAACTGGAGTGAAAACAACCTTACGGCAGAAGGGGAGGTTGAGGATGGTGAGATTGGCAGTGCGTTTTATCGACAGTTACAGCTGGTGGAGGCTAACAACAACATCACTATCTTAGGTCATGAAATCTTTCTGCTCGGTGATGAAGATAACGATACCGATGAATACGATCCCCATGTTATTACTCATGAATTCGCCCATTTTATTATCGGCAGTCTATCTCGACACGATGCCGCGGGTGGGGCGCATACGGTAGGTGACCGGCTTGATATGCGCCTGGCTTTTGATGAGGGTTGGGCCGATGCTTTTTCGGCAATAGCGCTGAATTCAGCGTCATCCATTATTAGCAAGCCAAACATTTACCATGATAGTTTTGGTAACAATCAAGATCGCAGCTTCCGTTTTGCGGTAGATAGTAATAATACAGCGGTTTCTGGTTGGTATAGCGAGTCTTCAGTTTTTTCTGTTATTTATAATCTATTTGATGCGGCTAACGATGGCGTTATTGATTCTCTGTCGTTGGGCTTTGCGCCAATTTACACTGTGATTACCAGTGCAGCCTATAAAAACTCTGAGGCTTTGTTATCGATTTACAGCTTTATTCATTATTTAAAAAATCAGAGTAGCGACGATGTTGCTATTGATAGCTTGATGGCGAGTGAGAATTTCCAAGAGATTATCGATGCTTTTGGCAGTAATGAAGATGCTAGCGATAATGATGTTGGCGGTGACGAAGATGTGGGCGTTGTTTATTATGATCTGGAGTTAAATACCGATATCACTGTCTGTTCCAATAATCAGTACGATCAGTCCGGGGATGGGAATAAATTATCGGTGAGCCAATTTATTACGTTTAATGCGCTCGCTAATAGACTCTACCGCTTTGATATTCAGCCAGTGAGTGGTGACTTTAATAATGGCCAGGGGTCATTATCTATCTACAAACGAGGTCTGTTAGTGACTACCGCCGATGCGACTGGCCGTGGTGACTTGTTAAGTCATGCAGTCATATTAAGTGGATTGAATATTATAGCGCTAACGGATGTTAACAATGCCACTGTTGGCGGTGTTAACCCTGGACGGCGTTGTTTTACGGTGGGTGTCGACTAAAGGGTCGACTAAGTAGGTGTTTAGTTAGTGTCCATCCATAAACTGCTGTCATTCCCGCGTAGGCGGGAATCCATTTGCCTAGATGTCGCTAAAAACCTGGATTCCCGCCTACGCGGGAATGACGATTATGTGATATTTTTCAATTTATGGATGGGCACTAGTTAGTGAGTGCGGAGTCGGTGGTGAAAACAATGGTTAAATTGTTATTTCTTTTGTTGGTGGCTGTCATCTCGGCCTGTGGTCAGTCGGTTGATCGGGCGGCGTCAATACAGGCGAATAATAAAGCACCTATAGAAGAAGAGACTATTCAACGTCGCATCCAAAGTCGTGTTAAGGCGACGGGTCAATTTCAAATTAGTCATCAGCTATTAAACGATCCCGTAGTGGGTCAGATCACCCGTATCGAATTGAGTTTTCAACTCCAGCCGCTGCAGAATCTGGAAGTTATTTTTAATGACAGCGATGATTTTGAGCTGTTAGGTGATTCCACACAAATAGTAGAAGGGTCCGATAATGGCATGATTCGCACCGTGGTTGAACTTGTTCCCAATCGTGCGGGTAAATCCTATTTGAAATTGATCGCAGCGACGATTGATGGTGAAAAAGTTCGTTCTTATGCGATAGTGCTTAAGGTTCGCGATCAGAAGGGTAATCTTCCGGAAAAACAAAAGTCGCAGGTAAATCGGATTAACTTGCCCTCCAGTAGTGATTACTAGTTGCTTGTTAATTAATCAATCAACCAGCCAGCCAATCAATAATAATTAAACCTTAGCGACAATAATTAAGTTGCTCAATACTATGCAAGATATTTCTGCCATTGTTGCTTTTTTAAAGTGTGAAACGCCTGATCGTTGGTTGGAAACAGCCCTGCAACATCAAGATCTAATGTTGATTGATCATGCAAACTGCGAAAAAAAAGCGGCATCAACCGCCTTGAATATGATGTACCGCTATGTCGATAAACATGATTTGCTGAAGAAAATGTCACGCTTGGCAAGGGAAGAATTACGTCACTTTGAACAAGTGATTGCGATTATGAAAAAGCGGCGTGTTGAATATATCCAGTTGTCCTCCGCTCGCTACGCGGCGGGAATGCGTGCAGGGATGCGTACCCATGAGCCTGCTAAATTAATCGATAGCTTAATTATTGGTGCTTTTATTGAGGCGCGATCCTGTGAGCGTTTTGCCAAGTTAGCACCTTATTTGGATGAGGAGTTAAAAGCCTTTTATCTGTCATTGCTAAAATCAGAATCCCGGCACTTTGAAGACTATATGGCATTGGCAAAAAAGTACTCGCCTGATCTAATTGATGAGCGGGTTGCTTATTATGCTGAACTTGAGCGCAATCTCATTGAAACGCCGGATCAGGAGTTCCGGTTTCATAGTGGGCCAATGTCATGCTAGACATTAGCTGATAACAAATTTTTCAAGCTGATAGCTATTGTCACTATGGTAGCGAACGAGCCAGCCGTTTTGCTCCCAATCCCCAAGAACAATACGGTGAGCATTAGCTAGCTTACTTCCTAGGTTAATCTCATGAATAGCGGGGCGGTGAGTGTGGCCATGGATCAACAGGTCGACATGATGCTCTTGCAACACTCTGAGCACTTCGGCCTGATTGACATCCATAATATCTTCAGCTTTATTACTGCTTGCTGCCTTGCTGTCAGCGCGCATTTGTTGGGCAAGAATACGACGCTTTTCTACAGGATGTGAAAGCAGGGCAGTTTGCCAAGCTTCACTGCGGCACTGGGCGCGAAACTCCATATACTTGATATCGTCTGTACACAGTGTGTCACCGTGCATCAGTAGCAGCGGCTTGCCATATAAATCCACAAGGGTGGGGTCGGGGATTAACTGGCAGCCACTCTGTTGGCAAAATCGCTGACCGAGTAAAAAATCACGGTTGCCATGCATCACATAAACGGGGGTGCCAGCGCGGGTAAGTTGCTTTAACGCGTCGATAACGTGCAGATTCAACTCAGCATCGTCGTCATCACCAATCCATACATCGAAGAAATCACCGAGGATATACAAGGCGTCGGCCTCAGCAGCTTGTTTCTCCAGCAGTTGTAAAAACGCCCGGATAACGGCCGGGCGTGATGGATCTAAATGGAGATCGGAGATAAACAGCGTAGTCATAGTCTACTGATAGTATACTGGGAATGGCCTATTCTTCAGTCTTCTCTTCAGTCTTCTCTTCAGTCAGAACGGCGGACTCGATAATCACATCTTCTGCAGGTACATCCTGGTGACCGCCTGCCGTGGTGGTGGCAACCGCTTTGATTTTATCGACTACGTCCAAGCCATCGGTGACTTTACCGAAGACCGCATAACCCCAGCCCTGAGTATTTTTACCGCTGTGGTTGAGAAAGTCATTGTCTTTAATATTGATGAAAAATTGAGCGCTGGCAGAGTGTGGGTCCTGAGTTCGGGCCATGGCGAGGGTGCCAAAATCGTTGGTTAGACCATTATCGGCTTCGTTGTCAATATTTTCACGGGTTTCTTTCTGCTTCATGCCGGGTTCAAAACCCCCGCCCTGGATCATAAAATTGTCGATAATACGGTGAAAGATAGTGCCATCATAGAAACCGTCTTGCACATACTGGGCGAAGTTTTCTGCTGTTTTGGGTGCTTTGTCAAAATCCAGCTCGATGGTGATATCACCGTAGTTTGTTTTAAAAATAACCATAACTGTCTCTACCCCAGGTGTTTTTAAGTGAGCGCTGTTTTTAAGTTAGCGTTGCTATCAAGTTAAGCCAAGTTAAGCCAAGTTAAGCCAAGTTAAGCCAAGTTAAGCCAAGTTAAGCTAGCTTTCATGTTGCCTTTGCTTTTAAGTTAAAAGGCAAAAAAGCTATAATACGGTTTTTGTCGCGCTGGCGGAACCTCTAACAGCCAAATGTTAAGGGCTTAACTTTAAATCATGGCTCGACAAACCATACCTCGACAACCATGCCTCGACCTATAAGGGCTAATCCGGAAAAAACAGAGTAATGAGCAATACCGAAGCAACAAGCGACGATACGTTTAAGCCCGACAATTTTATCGAAGCAGTAATCAAGCAGGATTTGGCCGCTGGCCGGATCGATAAAGTGGTTACTCGTTTTCCACCGGAGCCTAATGGTTATCTGCATATTGGCCATGCCAAAGCCATCTGCCTGAATTTTGGGTTGGCGGAGAGCTTTGGCGGTGAGTGCAATCTGCGCTTTGACGATACCAACCCCGCCAAGGAAGAACAGGAGTATGTGGATGCGATTAAGGCCGATGTGCGTTGGTTGGGTTTTCAGTGGGCAGGAGAGGTGCGCTATGCCTCCGATTACTTTGACCAGTTTTATCAATGGGCACTGCACTTGATTCGCGAGGGTCATGCCTACGTGTGTGATCTGAGCGCCGAACAGGCCAGTGAGTACCGCGGCTGGGCGACAACGCCCGGTAAAGACAGCCCTTACCGGGATCGTTCAGTAGCAGAAAATCTGCGGCTGATCGAAAAAATGCGGGTGGGTGATTTTGATGAGGGCGTCTGTGTATTGCGTGCCAAAATCGATATGGCCTCGCCGAATATGAGTCTACGCGACCCGATTCTCTATCGTATTCGCAAACAGTCCCACCACCAGACCGATGATAAATGGTGCATTTATCCCTCCTACGATTTTGCCCATGGTCAGGAGGATGCGATTGAAGGGGTCAGTCACTCAATTTGTACCCTGGAGTTTGCCGATCACCGGCCGCTTTATGAATGGTTTATTGAGCATTTACCTGTGCCCTGCAAACCTCGCCAGTATGAATTTGGCCGTCTTAATCTGAACTACACCATTACTAGTAAGCGTAAACTTAAACAGCTGGTAGACAAGAATGTGGTTGCTGGCTGGAATGACCCACGCTTACCCACTATCTCGGGTATGCGTCGACGTGGTTACAGTGCACAGGCGCTGAAAAACTTTTGCCAAAGCCTGGCGGTTGCCAAAACCGACGGTGTGGTAGATATCGCTCAACTGGAGTTTTTTATTCGTGATGATCTGAATAAATCAGCACCTCGAGCAATGGTGGTATTGAATCCGTTAAAGGTGGTGATTAATAACTATCCACAGGGCGAGGTAGAGCAATTGTCTATTCCGGCCCATCCCGACGTGGATTTGGGTGAAAGAAGCGTACCCTTTAGTCGTGAAATCTATATTGATCAGGCTGATTTTAAAGAACAATACAGCAAGAAATTCAAAAAGAAATTTACCCCCGGCAAGCGTATTCGTCTACGTAACGCCTATGTGATTGAAGCGGTAGATTTTGAAAAAGACGATCAGGGTAATATTGTTCAGGTCAATGCCGTATTGATTGAAAATACCCTGGGTGTTAATCCAGAGGATGGAGTGAATCCAAAAGGGGTTGTGCATTGGGTGTCAGCTTCTCACGGTAAGCAGGCGACAGTGAGAGTCTATGATCGTTTGTTTAATCATGAGGCACCCGATCGCGGTGAAGAAGACTTTATGCAGTACTTGAATCCCGATTCTTTAAAAATCATTGAGAATTGCTGGATTGAACCAGGCTTGGCTGAGGCTGCCCCTGAAAGTCATTTTCAATTCGAGCGGGAAGGGTATTTTGTTGCGGATCGCTATGATCATTCAGCGGAGTGTCCGCTATTTAATATGACTATTGGACTTCGAGCCAGTAATAATTAATTGTAGCATAACGATTAAGAGTATAACTAGAGTTTAGAGTTTAGAGTTTAGAGTTTCAGCAAGAAAATTATAACGAAAAATTTTAGCCTGAGCACCCCGGGCCTGCAGGAGGATGTACACGGTGGCCGGTCGCAAGCTTGTTGGTGTTTGCGGCGGCTGCGGAACTCGCTTCGCTCAGACAGTCCTCGCTAAAAACGCCGCAAACACCAACAAGCTTAAACGCGCCCTGATTGGCCACCGTGTACATCCTCCTGCAGGCCCTAGTATTGTGCC
>JAZFYA010000052.1:0-7465 GCA_036443315.1 Pseudomonadales bacterium | reverse complement strand
GGCGCAATCGAGGATTTTTCCTCGTTAGCATTTTGAAACTAATCAGCGGATGCAAGCGCCAGACAAATTGAACTTCCGGCAGTTCAAGTGCACAGGCCAGAGAAAACTCAAAAAGCTCATGGCATTCGCTAGCAATGCCCTCCGGAATCACTAGACAAATTGCACCCACTTTATTTCGATGTAAATCTCTTTTCGGTTCGTCTGATTGGTCTGAAGGCATCGCCGTAAAACACCGACTCGAACCTAATACGGCAATTGGTTTTTCAGCCAAACCCAACGTTTTTTTTAATTGCGCTTGAGAAACTTCACCAGCAGTGAGTATCACATCCGGATTGTATTCATTAGAATGAGTCTGACGAATACTGTGCTGTAAGCGGAAAAGTGCGGCGTGTTGATAACCTATACACAAAATATTTGAATCTACACTGCGCACAGCTTGAAACATAAGGCGCTCCCAAGCATGCCCCTCGTGTGTCGTGATGATCGCTTTAGGCTTGTGCTTTGTTATCAAATCACTCATTTGATTTGACATTCTTAATGCCGCTAGCGCACTGCTTGAACTTGCTTCATGAGATGCGGACAAAAGGACTCGCTTATTAAGGCCGGAGGTGGTTGCCCTAGCCTGTGATCTTAAGCGTATTGATTCTTTCTCAAGGCGTATACGCAGAGATATTTCCTTAGGCACTGACAATGAACGACAAAGGACCACACGGGGCACCGAACAGTCTTTCCATTTGTCTACGATCGCCTCAGCAGGCTGATCTGTATGATTAATTAGCACAATTAATGCTGATCGGTTTTTTTTGGCTGCAAGTTCCCTTGGCACATGCCCAAAATAGAAGTCATCACTTTGCCCGGCCTGCGAAATATTTAGCAAGTGAGACACAAATATGATATCAACAGATGCTGGCAGTTTTTCCGATCCATGCCATAGACCCCCATCGGAAATGCTAAACTTTAGCAGTTGCCGCATCCAGATCGCATTATTCCGCAGGCTACGTGTCCAAGGCTTAACGAGTCCACTTATACGCTTTTTATCATCAAATAAATCTAGATAATTCTCCATAAAAACGGGGTGCTCTCGCATTATGTGCAACCATGCAATTGCCATTCTTTCGACACTGCTATCTGATGCTGACAATACACCATCGCAAGATTCACATAATGCGTGATATTGTTCTTCGTTCAAATTGATTTCACTCCTGAACGCATTATGTCATTTTCCTAAATTAGGATTGCAATAAAATTTGATCGAGCAGTGCCCGTTGCTCGTCATTGTTTAGAATGTAATTCAAAACTATCTCAGATTCTTCAGGTTCATTGACCGAAGGAAGACTAGGGCTCACCGGCACAGAGGTGAGATTAAATCCGTTTTCAATAATACGCATTTGTTCAATAAGTTCTGCTGCTTCAACTTTTGCAATAGGTAACGTTGTTAGTTCCAGCAAGAAATCTTTACGATATGCGATCAGCCCTAGAATCTTTCTAATAAAAGTCTGTTGCACATTGAAGTCACTGAAACACGGTGAACGACGAAAGCAGTACATAATGCTGCCTGTAGCGGAGACAGCACATTTCACAAAAGAATGTCGATCCAGCTCTTCCTCATGTTCAATCGGCCCAGTTGCATTCCAAGAATCCCGTTCGGGGTGCGCTTCAATCGCGCCAGCAAGCACGTCCAGATGACGTGGAAGTAGCAAAGGTTCATCGCCTTGCAATAATATCGTATGGGTACACTCTATAGTTTCGATTGCTTGTGCAACGCGGGTTGTACCGTTTTTATGGGTATTGTTAGTCATTATGACTGTGCCGCCAAATCCCCGAACAGCATCGGCAATCTCCTCATCACATGTCGCTACGACCACATCAGAAATGGCATCAGACAATAATGCTCGCCTACGCACATGCTCAATCATAGGTAAGCCATGGAAAGGGAACAGTATTTTACGCGGGAACCGGACAGATGCCAGGTGCGCAGGTATAACAGCAACTATCTTAATATCGTCACCCATTATTGTGGAAATACACCACAGTCAACATTAATACATTGGCCAGTCACAGCAGAGGCCCCCTCACTCGCAAGCAACAACGCCATTGATCCGACTTCATCACCTGTCGGTAATCTGCCAAGCGCTGTATTGCCTTGGTTGAAATTTTCAATAAATTCCTCTGGGCTACCCTTTGCGGGGGAATGGATACCTTTTAATGCTTCGATTAAACCGTCAGTAGCAATAAGCACAGAGCAGATGGCATTAACTCGGATGCCGCGAGGGCCCACTTCTTTGGCGAGCGCCTGGGTTAGTCCATTCATGCCAAACTTGGAGGCACAGTACATGGTATTATTTGCGCTGCCTCGCTTACCGGCAATACTCGAAATATTAATAATATTGGCCCCCTCTTGCATCACTCTCGATGCGGCCTTGCAACCCCAAAATGCCCCTTTTAAATTAGTCCCGATTAACTGATCAAAGAATTGTTCATCAATTTTATCAATCGGCAACCATGCAGAAAAGCCTGCATTGTTAATATAGACATCCAACGTTCCAGTCTTCGCTAGAGCAACTTGAACGAGTTCTTGATGACCCGATTCTTCACGTACATCAGTAGGAACAAATGTTACTTGATCGCCAAATTTTTCAGTAAGTTCCATGTCCTGACGCGCGCCCACAACGACGTAAAAACCGGCTTCCACAAAGGATTTGGTAATGCTTAGACCAATGCCCTTGTTACCACCCGTTACAACCACTGTTTTTTGGCCCATAATATAATCCAGAAAAATTAAATCGTAATTGAAATCGAAGGCCTGCCGGCTTATGGTCTTGCATAACGCTAGATCGTCATACAGGAAAACCCACCATCAATAGCAATCTCTGCGCCGGTTACAAAACCCGAAGCACTTGAAGCCAGCCACAGAACTGCACCCATTAACTCCTTTGGATTCCCGTAACGAGCCATCGGCGTGTGACGAAGAATCGCGTCTTCGCGTTCAGGCGTGATGAAATTTTTTCGGTTCCAATCCGTTGGAAAAAATCCCGGTCGTATAGCATTGACACGAACACCTTTAGTGCCCCATTCGCGACCAAGATTTTGTGTTAAGTTTTTGATCCCAGCTTTAGCAACCGAATAAGTAATCGCCTTTGACAGTGCCGGACCAGCCGATGCGGATGAAATATTAATAATGGAACCGCTTCCTTCTTTTACCATATGTTCACCGAATACCTGGCAACCTAAAAAAGTACCGGTGATCTGCGAATCGAGAATGTTATGCCACTCCTCGAGACCCAGTTCGAAAAACGGAGTAGGACCGTTAATCCCCGCACCGTTTACTACAATATCTATTTGGCCAAACGACGAAAGTACTACATCAAGGGCCTGACAATGCTCTTCCTTTTTAGCCACATCGATTGCAAGGGACACAATATCTTCAAACCCTTCTTCTCGCAATTCGCTTTCGATGGCCTTAGCTTTCTCAAGTCTTAGGTCCAGAATTGCAACAGCACAACCGGCTCGCGCAAAGCCCCGCGCCATCTCGCTGCATAAATGGCCACCACCACCGATCACCACCGCCACTTTTCCCTGCAAATCAAAAAGCTGGTCTAGGTAGGAATTCATCACTGACCCCAACGCTTAGGCGCGCATTGCATTGATAATCCCCTGCATCTGCTCAGCCCATTTCCATAGTGCGAACAGGTCGGAGCCCAAAATAGCATAGGTGTATCCCAAACTAAAAAGCGCTTCAATACTTTCAGGATTGGCATCGGCAACCTGGGTGCCACAACTTTTACCCGCCTGTTCACATGCAGTAATCACCTTACGGGAAGCCTCTATTACCAAGGGGTGCGATGTTTGACCAGGCACACCAAGCGAACCCGATATATCTAACGGCCCTATCATAACGCCGTCAACTTCAGCGAATTCCACTAATTTTTCAATATTTTCCACGGCCTGAATGGATTCAACTTGAATGATAAAAGACGAGGTGTCGTTCCACTGTGAGATATAACTATCGAAGTCAAATCCATAGGCCTGTGCTCGATTGACGCCATAACTTCGATTGCCAACTGGCGGATATTTAATGTGGCCCACCAAGGCTGCTAACTCTTCCGGCGTATTGACCATTTGCACTAACATACCGTCTGCACCTGATTCCAGTAAGGGCTTGATCCAATCATTTGAATGCGATACTGGTCGCGGTAGACACGGCACCCCTTCGCTTTGACTCGCCGCAATAATACGCTGAGCCTGCTCCAGCGATATCGTTGCATGTTCCATATCAATCGCAATAAAGTCAAATCCGGCCCGCGCAAACGTTTCTGTAATAGATGGGTGAGCATAGGAAATCCACCCTGCAAACAAACGTTCGCGGTTCTGTAATTTCTTTTTTAAAGCAGCTCGTTTTTCAACAATATTATTCATTATCATATTCTCGAGATATCGAAATAGTGTCAATAAATTGTGGCTAGCATTCTAATTTTGTTTGATGCCCACCAAAACCTCGCAAACCCACAAAGCTGTTACCCAAGAAACGAAATCCTGAATGCTGTGCCTTCCAATGCGAGCTGGCATTAGGGTCATCTCGAACACTTTCTAACGCAAGAAAATCAAAAGCTGCCTGGCTTTTGTAAATCACTCATCAAGCTCCAACAGCGCTTTTATCGCAGGATGTAAATGCAGCAAGCCAATAAGACGACCTTGATCATCAACAGCCGGCAAATCCCAAATCTGTTTAACGCCCATTACTTCTACCCCGTGAACCAAGGAGTCCTCGGGACTTATTGTCGCAGGCGAATGAACGGCATGGACAAGTGCATCATCAGCAAAAAATGCTGAAAAAGGTTTTTGTACCGTTAATAACTTGCGACGGATATCACCATCGGTAACAACGCCAAGTAATGTGTTATCCGCATCCACAATACAAACTATTCCCAAACGCGAACGTCCCATTGCCTCAAGCGCTTCTTTTAAAATGACTCTTTCAGCTATGACAGGAAACTGATCCAGAGACAACATCACATCACTGACCATTAAATCATTTTTCTGGGTGGACATTGTCTTCTCCATATTTTTCCAATAGTTCTAATCGCGTCTCATGGACTATTTTGGCTTGCCTGAGGATATTGTCGAGGTACTGTATATCCAGTACCGTATTGGCGTCCGATAAGGCGTTAGGCGGATCATCGTGCACCTCCATAAACAACGCGTTAATCCCACAGCCTGTGGCAGCTCTCACCAAATGTGGAATGAACCCGCGCTGTCCTCCTGATATATTACCCATTGAGGTGGGTAGTTGAATAGAATGCGTTGCATCAAAGCAAACAGGGCAGCCTGTTTCCTGCATGATGGGGAAACACCGCATATCGTTCACCAACATGTTGTAACCCATAAAGGTTCCGCGGTCAGCTAGCAACACCTGTTCGTTGCCGAAAGCTTCAAGTTTTCGCACCGAGTTCTTCATATTCCATGGGCTCATGAACTGGCCCTTTTTTAGCAATATTGTCCGATGTGTCTGCGCCGCTGCCCGCAGTATCGATGTTTGTCTGCACAGATACGCCGGGACTTGTACCATATCGCAAATTTCGCCAGTTGCTGGCGCCCAAGCAGGATCTGAGAAATCTGATACCACTGGTATACCAAACTCATGGCGTACATCTGCCAGCACCGCTAAACCGTCATCAAGGCCTAAGCCGTGAAAGCTATCCGGCGAAGAGCGGCAATCTTTGTCATAGCACGATTTGTAGATCCAAGGTATATTTATCTTTTGGCAAATTTCAGCCATCATATCCGCCATTTTAAAAGCGTGTTCTTTGCTTTCTATCGCGCAGGGGCCACCAATAAACACCAACGGCAAGCGATCGCCTATTTTAACTTTAGCGACGGAGCCGTAGCCGACTTCGAGTGTTATTTTTTTCATGAACAATATCTCATTTTCATTGATAAGGAAGGTAGTCGGCCCTTACATAGTCAGCCCTTAAAATGCTCAGTGCGGGATATTCGTCATCTAACCAGATGTCAGCGCTTGCACCAGTCCGCCTCCTCAGCCAACGGCTATTTTAAGTTAAGCTTGTATTTACCCAATCGGCGCTGTTGCTGGCTGCATCTCAATCATCGACAATATTTTCTAGGAGCAGCTTTATCACTGTCGATGTGTCTTGCGATATCGGCTTTCCCTGTATGAGAGCTATTTTCTATCCCTTTTTCAATGCGGTTTAGGCGTTAAACAATGCGGTATTTCGTAGCATATAGCTTGGTTCAATCTGCTTTGGCCGGTAGCATTTTACAGAGATTTCAGGACCTCCGGCTAGCGTTTTGTGAGCCTACAATAGAGAGTTGTTAACGATAAAACTTGCCAAGATCATCCATTCGTCAAAGCACATAGCGAATTATCGATGAGTAACGGGTATTCGGCTGCCGCTAGCAAAGGAGAGCCCTCCTTAGTTATTTCTTCTTGGTTAGTACGCATTTTATTATAAATGAGGGCTGAGTGTTAATACTAATTTACGCTATTGCTAATTGTTCTAAGGCAACGCTGTGTTTCACCGAGTAATTCAAAAAAGCCACACGCTTCTTAACTCTAGGCCATAGATCACTCAATCCATACCTGTAAACTGCCTTTTGGCTATTGACGAGCGTACCTCGCCTAAGTGAGTCAATGTTTTGCCTATCATCAAGTTAGTAAACGCTAGCAGTAGTTGCAGACACCTATTATTTTTTGCCAATCCACGATAGCGAACCTTGTCGTAACCGAAGACTCTTTTGAACTAGCAAAACGGGTGTTCAACCCCGGTTCTAACGTGAGCCCCTATGAATTCTGTTGCCTCCTCGTCACTGCCCTTGGCTAGCGTTCGATGCTTGGGACGCATGGCTATAAACTAACCTACATGGCGGTCTTCATGCTCGTCGCGTTTTTCAACACTACGGTAACCCGCACCCTCTCAGACTCGCTCTTCCTCCCCATGTAGCCACCAGTCAATTTGCGCTACATCGTGAGTATTGGCAGAGGTTGTCGCTACGCCGTGAACTAGCCCCAGTACGTCATCAACCCCACTATGTATTTTCATGCCAAAAAGCTATTGATTACCCTTGTCAGTTTGATTCACGCCTGGATTACCCTCGCCCGCCTTATATGAACCAATAAGAGATGCGTAGCACTCCGACCAGCATTGAAGAATTTATTAATCGGGCGCCAACGGCTAAATCGTCTTGTTTTCAGCTCGCTGAGAAAGACTTGCAAGCTATTTAGTGCTTGCACGACAAAGAAAAAACTATGTAAACACAACATCTTAGCCGAATTAAAACGTTTGAAGTTTTCGCCATTCTAAAAGAATAATGTTAAAATAGTAAAATAGCGCCTGTTTTATAGTGTTTCCCCTATTTTACCTCTCAAACTTCAGCAAAAGAGTATTTCATGCGACGATTATTTACACCACAGCTCGAATTAGGCGCAACTCCAATAGAAGATATTCGC
>JAZFYA010000051.1:0-27568 GCA_036443315.1 Pseudomonadales bacterium | reverse complement strand
GTGAGGGGTTAGACTACCGAGGGTGGCTAGATTGTGCAGTATCCAGGTACCACCGGAGTAGCTGTTCGCAATGCAAGGCCCGCTAAAGGGCGTGGGGTTTCGACCGATAATGGGCCTTGCATTGCGAACAGCGGGTTCAAAGCTCCTCAGTTATAGCCTTAAGTAAGTACCATTCGTGTCAAACCCCTTCTAAGCGGACATAAAAAAACCGCCTAGGGCGAGGTTTTTGCTACTGCCTAGTGCCAAAAGCAGACATGCAGCATAACAAAGTTAGTTTAATAGCGGACATTAAAACCCGCATTAAAGGCAAGGGGTAGACTGCGCAAAAAAACCACCTCTTGTGTAATGGATATTTCGATATCATCAACCGCTGAGGGCGTGACGTCAGTGACATGTATTAATTGATTTAGCGCATTGAATTGAAGCAATAGAACTCCCATTCGTGTTGTCACTCACTGATTTTTATTCAATCTTTTATCTACTATTACTTATCAAAAACAGATGTAAATCCTTCCTTACTTCCCCTCTTATATTTGTCATTCATCTCTTCGCATACCCACTCGAAAGAAAAGTCAATAATTTCCAATCATGCTTCTTGTCAGCCGCAGTATGCTATATATTGTTTTCAAATAAACGTAAATCTACAAATAATTATTTATACTAATAAAATCGTTTATCTAGCAGAAAAGGTAGCAATTCAGGGCGCAAACACGGAAATATAAATTAAATCAATAACGGCGATAGCATTCGGCTGAAAGACATCACCAAACTATTTTCTTGTATAAATACAAGTCAGTAAATTTGCGCTACGCTTTACCCAATGTGCTGAGTGTAGTTGATGGGAAGTGACGATGAAATTTGTACAAGAGAGTTTCTTTCGTGTGCTTGCAAAGGAGAGTTCGGCGTATCCATGCGTTGTTGTGCTTGAGTCTGAATGTGGCTATCTACAGCTTGAAAACAATCACTCCATCTACCGTTTACGCAGTACTCGACAGCAACACAGAAAGTTTCGAACCTTGGACGCGGCGGCAAACTGTGCCAAGCGGCTAGGGTAGCAGGATTTCACCATTCGCAATGAATCATGCGAAGGTTGAAAGTTAACGCCAGCGGATGTCATTTCTAAAGCAGTAGGGATCACTGGTATAAACATAATCAAAGAAAGGGAATGTGACGATGGAATATGGCGCAACTTCAAGTGATGAAATAACCGCAACACCCGTAATAGTTTTGTGGGATCAAATACTGATGCTGCCGATTGTTGGCACCGTTGACTCCACACGGGGCCAAGAAATGATGGCGACCATGCTGGCTAAAATCCAGGAAACGGAAGCAAAGATAATCATCCTTGATATCTTGGGTGTGGCCACTGTCGATAGTGGGGTTGCCTCGCACCTTATCAAGATTAGCAAGGCCACGACATTGATGGGTGCCGATTGTATTATCTCGGGGATTTCTCCTGAAATCGCGCAGACATTGGTTCAGCTTGGCGTGGAATTGGGTGAGGTAGCCACTAGATCAACGTTGCGAGATGCCCTTGAGATAGCCTTTGACAAATTGAGTTTAGAGGTACGCCAGAAAGGGCAAGTGCCAGCGTTAAAACGCGCCTAGTGGACCGGCTTCAAGAAAGACCAGAGATAAAAATCCAGATGGGATTAATGAGTGAACATAATGGCCGTTGACCAACAGGGCCGGTTGCCCTTTCACCTTGTAAACCAGTGTTTAGTGGTAACTATCCCGGCAAGACTGGATTACTTCAAAAGTGAATGGCTGCAAGCGCAGATATTGGCACAGATCACCGAGAAAAAGGTGTTAGGAGTGATCGTAGATCTGTCGATAAACGAGATCATTGATCTATCGACCATGGAGAAGCTAATTCAATTGGCACGAATGAGTCGATTACTCGGCACGACTTGTGTGCTGATTGGCTTACGTGCTCCCTTGGTCTATGCCTTGATGGATTATGAACTCGATATTCATGATCTGGTGACCGCAAGAACATTGGAAGATGGATTGGCACTGTTTGTATCAGTCGAGTCTGAGTTGGCGATTGAGGTGGATGAGTGTGACGATCACGAAAGCTATGACGAAAAGACACTAGAAACTAATGACCTATTGGACATTGATCTCGGCAGTTTGGAAGAGGTTGCTTTGGAACACTTTACTTTTGAACCAGCGCGACAGGATGAAGGCGACTATCTAGGTGAGCCATAACTATGACTGAATCCGCGTTCTTGGAGAAAGTATCCGATACGGATGTGAAACGGATTGCCGTCAACTATGAACACGATGTTAGCCTGGTGACAAACCGTACCTATGACTTAGCCAGCCACATTGGTTTCAAGCGAATAGAGCGCACGATGATAGCAACGGCGGCGAGTGAGTTAGCCAACAATATTATCTTCTACGCGCAACGGGGCACGATGACTCTAAAGCATATTACATTAGGTGAAATCAATGGCATTGAGATCACATCAACTGATTTAGGCCCCGGCATCAATGATATCGACTTGGCGCTTCAAGATGAGTACAGCACTGGTGGCTCATTAGGACTGGGATTACCCGGCGCAAAACGGCTTATGCACGAATTCCACTTTGATGAACAGCGTGAGCAAGGTACTAAGATTATTATACGACGGTGGCTTTAATGAGCAGGTATTAATGGACAAGCGACAAATCAATGGTGAAGTGTTGAATCAACCATTGGCGCCGGTGTCTGGCTATATTTCGATGAGCGAGCAAACACCGACCGGTGTTGTTTGGCAATCAGGATGAATCATGATTGAACTAGGCGAAATGGTGATACGTGATGAAGAGCATCTCTGTCAGTCCCGTGAGATCGTCTTATCAATGGCGTCAGATTTAACGCTAGGTGATGCTAAGGCTACACAGTTGGCCACAGTGATTTCAGAAATAGGGACACGAAGCCTAATAGAACGTAATAGCTGCCAATGTCAGTTTGGCCTGCAATCGACGTCTACTCAAACAGTTTTGGCTGTCGAGGTGACGTGTGAGGGCCTAGAGGACCTGGCATCGTCATTGCCATTCCATAAGATCTTTGATGCAAGTACTTTCGTCAATAAACATGATGGCAATGAAGATTTATCTGTGCTCTCTGCACAAGTCCACTTATCTCAGTCGCAACAAACCTTCGATGAACGTTTTTTATCTAGACAGAGAAAACGGTTTGCAAAACTACAGGCGAGTGAAGTCCACTTTGAGCTAAAAAACAATCCTGAGGCGTTTATCCAGCGAGAGCGGTTATCGGGATTAGGGACCTTTGTAGCAGGCATGGCCCACGAACTGAATAATCCGATGATGGGTATTTTAAATTATGTGCAGTACTGCTTGAAACATACGGACCAAGAAGACAAACGTGTTAAGCCATTAAAAAGTGCGGAGCGAGAAGCGTTACGCTGCGTGGGACTTGTTGAAGATTTATTGCGATACTCTAGAGGTTCAAAAGAGAGCGAGGGGTCTACTGAGAATGTCGATGTATCAGCCCTGATTCAGCGCGTAGTCAATCTTTTGGACTTTCGAATCAAAAATGAACTTGAGTTGCTGATGGAGCTCCCGAGCACGCCACTATTGGTGCCAATGAAAGTTAATAGTGTGGAGCAAGTATTGGTGAATCTATTGACCAATGCGATGGATTCGCTGGATCAACGGCCGAAGAAACAAATCGTTATTAGAGTATCTAGCACCAAGGATTCCTGCATTATTGAAGTTGAGGATAGCGGCTGTGGGATCAAAGCCGAGCAGATCAAACAAATTTACACACCCTTTTTTACCACCAAAAAACCTGGCCAAGGTACTGGCCTAGGGATGTCCATTTGCCTGAGAATCATCGAAGAACACCAGGGTAAAATAGAGGTGACGAGCGAGCTTAACCAGGGCACAAAAGTCCAGGTTGTGTTACCACTTAAATAGCGAGACACAGGGAGAAAACAATGAGTTCACAGAACATATTAGTTATCGACGACGAGGAAGCGGTACGTGATGCTTTTGTCATGGCGCTGGAGGATACGAAGTGTCAGGTTGATACGGCCGCTTGCGGTGAAGAGGGCATTGAACAATTTAATCAGGCGAATTATTCACTGATTTATCTCGATCTTAAAATGCCTGGCATCAATGGTGTTGAAACTTTAACACAAATTCGAAAGGTGAATGAAACGGTGCCGATATACATTGTCACGGCCTTTAGTAAGGAGTTCTTGAGTGATCTCCAGGTCGCGAGGGAGAAAGGTTTGCTATTTGAAATTCTGAAGAAACCCTTGGGTGCCGACCAAATTGTCGAGGTGACGGAAAGTATTCTTAATATTAAAACAGCAAACGATGTTGGAAATCTATTATTAAGCACGGCTCTCAAGCTAAAAATATATGTCGCCGGTATTACGGCTGATACCCAATCGGCTATTGAGTCATTCAAAGAGGCGGTAAATAATCAATTAAATGCTGAAATTTTAGTAACTATTATTGACGTCTTAGAACATCCTGACCTTGCTGCGGATGCAGATATTCTGGCAACGCCAACGCTAATCAGGGAGCTACCAGCGCCGCTTAAAAAGCTTATTCTTAATTTCAATTGTCAGGAGAAATTTTCAGTGGCGATCGAGAAGATAAGAAATTAGTGGTTTTTGTGAATGCATTGTATGCGAGAGTCGGAGCTAACACAGTTAGAAAAACTCACTCGTATCTCAGTAACAAGGATTAGAACGCATGGAGTTCGACTAATGAAACACTATCAGCTTAAGTTGTACGTGACTGGAGAGACATCGCACTCACTGCGGGCAATCGAGAACCTGAAGATGCTATTCGCTGAATACGGATTGGAAGACCAGTATGAACTATCAGTTATCGACATCCTCAAAGAACCGCAATTAGCTGAGGATGACAAGATCATTGCTACACCTACCTTGGTGAAGGCACAACCACCGCCGCATCGCAAGATCATCGGAGACCTATCTGAAACAGACAAAGTGTTATTGGGGCTGGATCTAATGGTGGGTAACAAGCAGGCAATGTCATGATTACCAATAGTAATGCAGGATAGGGTTCGATGAAAAGTATGCCGCTCACATGTTCGAACCATTTGGTAGGCTCGTTGGAAAAAGTGCATACGAAGGTGCTGGTATTGGATTGGCCACCGTCAAAAAAATCATTGATCGGCATCATGGCTTGATTGAGGTGTACAGCATAGTCGGTGAGGGATCAACTTTTATCGTTACGCTGCCAAGGGCTTAGGTTGCCCCTGGCTTCCTCTGAGCGTGAACCTGTCTTATCAAAGACGTTTGATGGATCTACTGTTTTATGGCGCTAATATTATAGGAGTCTAGACAACCCAAAATAATGTGCTTGGATGTGGTGAACCGTTTAACGCAAAGGATACCGTGATGGATTTGGATGCGAAGAAATGGAGACAACGTTTCGAAGAAGCGGATAGAGAGCGTCGTGAGCTTACCGATGCTCTAGATGCCATAAGATGTGGGCAGGTGGATACCATTTTAGCCTCTGGAGGGGGCTCGCCCTTGCTAAGCGTGCTAGATACCAAGCTGGTTGAGGAGAACAGGCGGCTTGCGGAGATAGATACGTTGACCGGCTTGACAAGCCGTTATCGGTTTGAGGCAGGAATAATAGATGCCCTGCCATTGGCCGGACGCCAAGGCAAGAGTTTGGCACTTGTGATGCTAGATCTGGACAAATTTAAGAATGTGAATGATACGCTGGGGCACGCGGCTGGTGATCAGTTATTGATTGAAGTCGCACGCCGCTTACGAAGCCAGGTACGAGATGGGGATTTACTATGCCGCTTAGGAGGTGATGAGTTTGCCATTTTGGTGCATAACCTGGATAACATCTCGTTAGCTCGACTGCTCTCTCACCGCATTCTCACTGCTCTGGTAAAACCACTCGTCATTGACGGTTGTGATATCGTTATTTCCGCCAGTATCGGCATCGCCAGCTACCCCGACTGTGCCACCGACGTCATTCAACTGATGAAATGTGCCGATATTGCTATGTATCGCTCAAAGGAAGGCGGGCGAAATCAAACGCATTTTTACTCCGAGGCCATGCATGAACAAGTCCAAAAGCGCGTCGAACTGGAGCGAGAATTACATCAGGCGTTAGAGCGCAACGAATTTGTCTTATACTATCAACCTCAAGTTGATGCTGAGACTGAACAAATTATTGGTGCTGAGGCGCTGATTCGTTGGCAGCATCCGAGTAAAGGCCTAATCCCTCCAGATGATTTTATTCCTATTGCGGAAGAAATTGGGGCGATCAATAAAATTGGTATCTGGGTATTGGAAACAGCGTGTGCTCAATTCCAGCAATGGAGAGAAAGGTACAACACAATAGATCTAAACTTGTCCATAGCAGTCAACCTATCGGCATTACAATTGGGTCAACAGGATTTTATTCAGAGGATAGAGGACATACTGACGAGATATCAGGTCCCCCCTGAATGCTTGGAACTTGAGCTCACAGAAAGCGCGATAAGCAAAAGTTCCGAAGCCACACGATTACTACAAGAGCTTTCCGAGCGGGGGATTTCACTTGCCCTGGACGATTTTGGCACGGGATATTCTTCACTGTTGCAGCTCCAAAAGTATCCTTTCAAAGTGCTGAAAATCGATAAATCATTTATTCAATCGATCTCGGATAATGAAGATGACGCGCGGTTCCTGCAAGCAATCAATGCCTTTGCCAAAACACTCGATTTGCAAGTGGTCGCTGAAGGTGTGGAAACCCAAACGCAAAAAGCCTGGTGCCAGAAACTAAAGTTTGATCGCATACAGGGTTATTATTTTTCCAAACCAGTACCCGCCAGCGAATTCGAAGTACTGTTACGGGATGCTAGAGCAACATTGGCCCACGTAGTTTGCTACCCCCGATAATCGTCAATGGTTAATGACCCGGAATTGTTAAAACACATCAGTAGTTAGGACAAACCTTGCCAAGCTCCCTGCGCTGATGGCGTCAGTGAATGGACTCGGTAAAATACGCCAGCGTGGTGGCGTCACCACTGCCCAGGATTGACCAGTTCCGTTGACTGGGGCATGCCTAGGAAGGCAGTAGAGGTGGAAGCCGCCTTGGATGTGCTGCCGCTGAGGGAAATTGGGTGCTTTCCTGTGGATAAATATTATATTATGGTCAATAAATCGGTTATTTGAACATTTCCTCTAATGACAGCTATTGAGTACAAAGTGTGGTGTTTACTGACCGTACGTAACGGATCAACTTTGAGCCAAAGCACTCATTCCAGGCTTATGTTCGTTCCACCTCCAATCAATGAATGAATATCGTTTGTTACCAGCCCCGTTTCTGTCGTTTCCGTTTGAATCTCGTTTCTCGACTCCAGTTGCTCCCCTGTTTCTCCCGGTATCTCCTCGGTCTCCGCCTTCCTCTCAATATCACTTTCACTATAATTTCCAATGAGGTAGCGATACCCAAAATGGTTAGCCAGGCGGTTCATTATATTCATGGATACGGGTTTTCCGTCCCGAAACTCGGTTAAATATGTGTGGCTAATATTAATTTCACGGCCAATTTTACGTAAGCTGCCGGGTATTTCCCTGTTTTTGATCGCCCTGAGACGCTCTCTTAGTAAAGTCTGCAGCTCTCTTATACCTTCGGCATCAGGTTTTTTTTGTTGATCTTCTATATTCATAAAGTCGAGATCCTTACAGCACTTAATACAACGAGATTCAACGGGTTATAAAGCTAAACGGCTTCTTGTCGTTATATTAGTCTGTCTATATAAAGTATCAAATAAAACCTTTAAAGGATAGCTTCGGTAATATTGTATCAAAATACCAAATAAGATGTTGTATTGAGGTCAACTTCTTTGACGGGTAAGCCACTAGTTTGACTCTCAAGGCTTGGCCTGTAGGTCTAGTTTTATGTGTTAGGTGACATGTGGAACGCTTCCTCGTGGCTTGGCGGCGCACATAACTGAGGAACAAACACCTGTCGTACTAGAGCTTAAGTCAGTGTCATTCTGGTCAGCACCCCAAAAATTAATAGAGGTGCCTCGCAGAGATGATCTAGACTATTGAAAGGCATAAAACATTTACCTTTTGTAATGAGCCAAGACATGGATCAAGCAACTGTCGAGAGTATTAGCTCGCAACTGGAACAACGCATAGCCAGTAAATCCCTGGTCCTACCCATGCTGCCCCAAGTCATCTCCCAGGTGTTGACACTGGTTAATGATGTGGATTCCGATGCGGCGGCCTTAGCCCTGCTGATTCAGAGTGACCAGGCTCTGGCGGGGCATGTAATGCGGATCGCGAATTCGGCGGCCTATAGTCCCCATGCTAAATTGACATCTCTGCAGCAGGCTATAGCCCGGTTGGGGATGCAGAATATGACCGAGATTGCGATGGCTGCCACTATGGGTCCGAAGCTGTTTTCGGTGCGGGGTTTTGAATCCATGGTTAAAGACATCTGGGAATCCTCGCTGGCGACTGCTGTTTGGGCACGAGAGCTTGCTCGACAGGGTCGACGCAACGTGGAATCAACTTTTCTCTGTGGTCTGTTGTTCCAGATTGGCAAGCCAGTGGTATTGGAAGCCGTGTTAGATATTACTAAAACAGATAGCGCCCAAGTTGATCCCGACTGGGTTGCGCTACTCGTGAATCAGTACCAGCAACAAGTAGGTGCCCTGTTGGCAGATCACTGGCAGTTGCCTGTTGCTGTGGTGCATACCATCAATAGCGTGGATAGTGATGGCCCCGCCGAAGGTTCCCAGGATATCGTTGATACAGTGAAAGCCGCTCGCGTATTTTCAGCGATAACTCAGGGAGATCGCAATTATGATGCCGATAGCTTATCAGCCGATCCCACTGTGGTGGAAATAAATATGTATGCTGATGATGTCCAACAGCTACTGGCAAAAGCCGACAGGATTCATGACACCATAGGGGCACTCTCCTTATAGAGCGATAGTTTAAACCATTCTCAAAAGCCCCTAAAGAGACGTACTATGAGTGCACAGCATTACGACATTATTATTATCGGTAGTGGCCCTGCAGGTCAAAAAGCAGCAGTACAAGCGGCGAAAGCTAACAAAAAAGTGGCGATGGTAGAGTGCGATAAAGTACTAGGTGGAGCCTGTGTTCATCGCGGCACTATTCCCAGTAAAACTCTGCGAGAAAATGCTCTGCGGATCGCAAACCTGCGCCATCATGCGGAGCTGTTTTCTTTTTCCCTGCGTCCCGATTTGGAAATGGTGGCTTTAATCGACAATATGCATTCAGTAATCAGTGCCCATGACGATTATATCAACAAGCAAATTGTTCGAAATCATATTGAGCGTATCCATGGTCGGGCCAGTTTTATCGATAACAAAAATATTAAAGTCACTATGCCTGGCGGAGTCAGTAAAAATTTAAGCGGTGATTTCTTTGTTATTGCCACGGGTTCGGTACCGCGGCAATTGGAGAATATCGAAGTGGATCACGAACACATTTACGACAGTGATTCCATCTTGTCGATGATTTACTTGCCCCAAACCTTAACGGTTTTGGGTGGCGGTGTTATTGCTAGTGAATACGCGTCGATTTTTGCTAGTCTGGGTGTGCGTGTCACCATGATCGATCGCTACCCGCGGCCCCTGGGTTTTCTCGATCAGGCATTAACGGACCGCTTTGTTCATGCATTGGAGTCGGAGGGCGCCCGCTTTATACCCAATGCCAAGCTCAAACGAGTGTATTGGGATGGGATTTCCAAGGTGATTACCGAACTCGAAGAGGGTTCGATTATACGCAGTGAAAAATTATTATCAGCGTCCGGTCGGGTATCCAATATCAAAGATTTAACTATTGAAAATGCGGGTTTGTCGCTGAGTGAACGTGGCATTATTTCAGTGGACCGTCGTTGTCGAACCGAAGTGGAGAATATTTATGCGGCAGGGGATGTGATTGGACCACCATCGTTGGCATCAGCTTCCATGGAACAGGGACGACGGGCTAGTTGTGCCGCGTTAGGCGTTGATCTGGGTGAGATGACGGAAATGATTCCGGGTGGTATTTATGCGATCCCTGAGTTATCCACCGTTGGTATGAGTGAAACCCAGGCGATAGAAGAATACGGTGATCCGATAGTCGGTGTTGCCCACTTTGAAGAAATTGCCCGTGGGCAAATTTCCGGTATTCAGGATGGCTTGTTGCGTATGGTTGCCGATCCTGTCGGTAAGAAATTGTTAGGTGTGCAGATTGTCGGTGAGGGCGCCACCGAATTGATTCATATTGGTCAAATGGGTTTGTTGTCGAATATGGACGTCGATGTTTTTGTGGACAATATTTTTAACTTCCCGACCTTGGCAGAAGCCTATAGAGTTGCGGCGTTAAATATTGTGGGTCAGCGGCAGGCAAAGGTTTCTGTTACTACTGCATAAGTTACGAAAGACCGTTTAGCTAAGAATAGCAGCCAGCTTTTTTAAATTCCGCAATGGCCGATTCGAACAGAGTACTTGGCATCACCCGGTTTAATAATAACCAACTACCAGCAACTATAATGAGTGGTGGGTTTAATTCAAACGTTCAATAACAGTAGTAATCCCTTGGCCTAAACCAATACACATCGTGGAAACACCCAACGCCATATCCTTCTGTTCCATGACATTCAACAGCGCTCCGGAGATACGCGTACCTGAGCAACCAAAGGGATGGCCCAGTGCAATAGCGCCACCGTTAAGGTTGACCTTGGTATCCATAGTATCCAGCACGTTTAAATCTTTCAGAACAGGAATAGCCTGTGCTGCAAAAGCTTCATTAAGTTCAAAATACTCGATATCTTGCAGAGATAAACCGGCGCGCTGCAGGGCTTTTTGTGTGGAGGGAACCGGACCATAACCCATAATCGATGGGTTAACACCGGCTACCGCCATGGCACGAATTTTTGCGATTGGTTTAAGCCCTAGCGCCTGCGCACGTTCCGCAGACATCATAATCATGGCTGAGGCACCATCGGAAATTTGTGAAGAGCTACCGGCGGTTACTGTGCCACTTTTTGGATCAAACACCGGTTTGAGTTCGGCTAACTTTGCAACGGTAGTGTCTGGCCGAATGGTTTCATCCTGGCTAACCAGTGTTTTAAAACCGTTGGCATCAAAGCCTTGTATCGGAATGATTTCTCGTTCAAAGCGACCCTCTATTGTCGCTGCATGGGCCAGCCGGTGGGAGCGGGCGGCAAAGGCGTCCTGATCTTCCCGGGAGATGCCGTGCATCTTACTTAGGAACTCAGCGGTCAGCCCCATCATGCCTGCCGCTTTAGCGATGTGCTTACTGGCACTGGGATTGGGGTCGACACCGTAATCCATTGGTAGGTGGCCCATATGTTCTACACCGCCGACAACAAAGACATCGCCGTTATTGGTCATAATTGCTTGAGCGGCGCTGTGCATGGCACTCATGGATGAACCACATAAACGACTAATAGTTTGACCGGCGGCTTGATGGGGAATCACCGTTAACAGGCTCATCATGCGACCGATATTCCAACCCTGTTCTTTGGTTTGATTGACGCATCCCCAGATCACATCTTCCACTTCCGTGGGATCGACATTGGGGTTGCGGGCAAATAAGCCGTTAACCAAATCGGCGGATAGATTTTCGGCGCGGGTTTTTCTAAAACAACCCCCCTTGGATCGGCCCATTGGGGTGCGGGCGCAATCAATAATCACGGCGTCTCTTGGATTTAATGGTGATAGATTGGAAACTGAAGTCACGTTGATTCTCCTAAAATTCTTTGCTTTCCACAGAGGACTATTTGCTGTTACTCAAAAAGACTGCCGCCAGATTGAGCCAGTTCGCGCAATTTTTGTGTGGGGTGATACAAGGGCCCCTGATCCACGTACTGGTCAGCTCTATCACAAAACGCCTGGTTGCCGATATTATCCAGGTAGCGAAGGGCGCCTCCTCGGAAGGGTGGAAAGCCAACGCCAAAAATAAGCGCCATATCCAGGTCGGTAGCACTACCAGCAATACCATCCTCCAGGCAGCGAACCGATTCCAGGCAGAACGGAATCATCAAGCGGTCAATCATTTCTTCCTCAGTAAATTCCTTCGGAGTATCCACATGGAGTGCGAGTAGTTCCTTCGCACTCTCATCATAGGTTTTACGCACTTTGCCACGTTTATCGGGTTCGTAGCTGTAAAAGCCTTGACTATTTTTTTCGCCGAGACGGTTATTTTCCAGCATGACTTCGAGCCCGGTTTTGTAATCATGGCCCATTCTGTCTGGAAAACCGTCAGCCATTACCTGCCCGGCATGAACGGCAGTATCGATACCCACTATATCGCATAAATGCGCAGGGCCCATCGGCCAGCCAAACTTTTCTGCTGCTTTATCGATGGCAACAAAATCCGCACCTTCCTTTAACAAGGCGACAAAACCCGCGAAGTAGGCAAATAAAATGCGATTCACCAAAAAGCCTGGACAGTCGTTGACCACCACGGGTTTTTTACCCATCGCCAGGGCGTAATTGACGCTGCGGGCGATAGCGTCGTCACTGGTTTTTGCACCGCGAATAACTTCGACTAAGGGCATGCGGTGGACCGGGTTGAAAAAATGCATGCCACAGAAATTCTCTGGGCGTTGCAAGGCTGTCGCTAGTTCGGTGATAGGAATAGTAGAGGTGTTAGAGGTGATAATAGTGTCGTCACTCACTAGACTTTCAACTTCGCTCAGTACAGCTTTTTTAATCTGGATGTTTTCCACCACAGCTTCAACCAGCAAGTCGGCTTGGTCAATGCCATCGTAGCTCAGTGTTGGTGTAATGTTACTGAGGGTGCTCGCCATGCCCTCGGGGGTTAAGCGGCCTCGGCTGACTTTTTTGGCCAGTAATTTCCCGGCTTCGCCCATACCCGTATCGAGACCGGCCTGGGCAATATCCTTCATCACAATCGCCGTGCCCGTAGAGGCAGACTGATAGGCAATACCTCCACCCATAATACCGGCGCCCAATACTGCGGCCTTGCTAACGGCGTTGCTATTGGCGGCGAGCGTTTTAGCTTTTTTGCTCAGTGCCTGGTCACCCAGATAAAGATTGATCAAGTTGCGGGAGATCTCACCTTTAGCGAGTTTGGCGAGTTGCGCGGCTTCAATTTGCAGGGCCTCATCGCGGGATAATTTGCTGTGTTTTTCCATGGTTTTGGCGGCGCTGAGCGGGGCAATCATGCCTTTGGGTGATTGCTGGGCCACCATCGCCTTGCCGGTGGTGTAGGCCATAATCAGTTCTATATCATCCAGTAACTGCGCAGCGATTTTTTCGGTGCGGCGCTGCTTGATATCAAAGTCACCGGCAATGGCTTTTTGCAATAAATCCATAGCGGCAGCATTGAGTTGCTCTTGCGCTACCACCGCGTCGACAATCCCGACGGATAATGCCGCCGCGGCTTTATAGTGTTTGCCACCGGAAATCCATTCAACCGCGTTGTCCCCGCCAATCAATCGCGGGGTGCGAACCGTGCCGCCGTAGCCGGGAATAATGCCAAGATTAACCTCAGGAAATCCGACCTTGGCGTCGCTGGCCATCACTCGAAAATCGGCGGTCAGGCACATTTCCAAGCCACCGCCCAGTGCCAGGCCATTAATGGCCGCCACAGTAGGGAAGGGCAGGTCTTCGAACAGGTTAAATACTTCGCGGTTAATCTTATAAAGCAGTGCAGCCAGTTCTTCTTCAGAGTGGCTGGCAAAGAGCTCGCCGAATTCGGTGATATCGGCACCGACAATAAAGGATTCTTTGGCGCTGCACATTAACAGCCCCTGGATTCCATCGGTATCGACTAATACAGCGCCAGCCTCCTTGAGTTCATTGAGAGTGAGATCATTAAATTTATTGACGGATTCGTCCTGTAAATCGAAGGTTAGTTGGGCGATATTGTCATTAACATCGACTCGGATAGCTTTGCCTTGGTAAATCATTACAAAAAGCTCCTGGCTGTTTGTCGTGGTAGTGGGAATCGGTAAATAACCTGCGGGAGGGGACTTCGGTTGGCTCCTGCAGATTGCTTATCCCAAAAGAATAGTCGGTAAAGTGTTTAAGCGATATTTCTTTAGTAAATTCTGCCGAGGCTTGTTTTTACCCAAAGCGATTGAAATTTAGGTGTTATAGTACGCCCCTTTTTGCCCATGGCTGCGTTGTTTGAACTTGACAGTTTGAACTTGAAATATTGACAGTTTCCTGCGTTCAAACGCCTTGCTATGAACAACTTACCATAAACAACTTTCCATAGATAAATAAGGGACGCACTCTAAAACCTAAATTTCAAACGCTTTGGGTCTAGAATGGGTTAATTTTCTCGTTTAACACATTGTCGACGCCTGACATCATAGTCTGGGCGTAGGTAGCCGTACGCGGCAGCAACCGCTGGAAGAAAAATTGCGCCAGATAGATTTTTGACGCATAGAATTCTTTATCGCTGCCGTCTTCTGCTAGCAATACCTGGGAAATCTTTGCCGACCGGGCGAACAGGAAGGCATAGCAGACATAGCCGGAATACATCAGGTAATCCACACAGGCGGCGTTGATCTCATCCGGGTTGTTCATTGCGGCCGCGCCAATTTGTTCAGTGAGAAGGGCCCACTCATCCAGTAGGCGTTTAAGCGGTGTAATAAATTCTGTCATCTCAGGCTTGTTTTTATTGGACTCGCAGAATGTATTCATCGGTTCAATAACGCCCTTCAGCAATTCACCGCCACTCAGCATAATTTTGCGGCCCAGTAGGTCCAGTGCCTGAATGCCTGTAGTACCTTCATACAACATGGCAATACGGCAATCGCGGACGTTTTGCTCCATGCCCCATTCTTTGATATAGCCGTGGCCACCAAAAATCTGCATACCGAGGTTAGCCGCTTCAAAACCGGTTTCGGTCATAAAGGCTTTGGCGATAGGGGTGAGCAGCGCCAGTAAATCTTCAAACTGTTGTTTTTCTTGATCAGAGGTTGTCAGCTCTGACATGTCACTAAACAGTGCCACGTAATAGATAAGCATCCGCCCACCTTCGGCAAACGCTTTCTGAGTGAGTAGCATGCGCCGGACATCCGGGTGGACGATAATAGGGTCGGCGGGTTTATCAGGCGCTACGGGGCCGGAGAGGGCGCGCATCTGCAAGCGGTCTTCGGCATAGGCCAGCGAGTTCTGGTAGGCGAATTCGGCGTGGGCCAAGCCTTGAATGGAGGTGCCAATACGGGCGGTATTCATAAACGTGAACATGCAGTTAAGGCCACGGTTTTCTGCCCCCAGTAAATACCCGGTAGCACTATCAAAGTTCATAACACAGGTAGCATTGCCATGAATGCCCATTTTTTCTTCCAGCGAACCGCAACTGACAGCGTTGTGCTCGCCAATGGAACCGTCACGGTTAACGTTGTACTTGGGTACGATAAACAGGGATATTCCTTTGGTTCCAGTGGGGGCATCAGGTAGCCGCGCTAGTACAATATGGATAATATTGTCCGTCATATCGTGCTCGCCCGAGGAGATAAAAATCTTCGTGCCGGTGATGCTGTAGCTGCCATCGGCGTTGGCTTCGGCCTTGCAGCGCAGCAAGCCCAGGTCACTACCGCAGTGAGATTCAGTCAGGCACATTGTGCCGGTCCATTGGCCTGCCAGTAGCTTGTGCAGGTACAGTTGTTTTTGTTCGTCGCTACCGTGATCGGTAATTGTGTGACAGGCGCCCTTGGACAGGCCGGTGTACATGCTCCAGGCCCAGTTGGCGCTGCCGATCATTTCTGTCACCGCCAGTGACAGCGATTTGGGGAGTTGCTGTCCGCCAAAATCAGCAGGGCCTTCTAATGCGGGCCAGCCACCTTCAACAAACTGCTGGTAGGCTTCCTTAAAGCCTTCCGGGGTGGTGACTTGACCCTCTTGCAGGCTACAGCCCTGTTCGTCGCCAATACGATTAAGCGGGACCAATACATTCTCACTAAACTTGGCGCATTCATCCATAATGGCGTTAACCAGATCAGTGCTGACTTCACTCCATTGCTTGCTGTCGGCATAGAACTTGTCCATCGCCAATAGTTCGTTGCGGACATACTGGATATCGCGAAGGGGGGCTTTGTAGTGCGCCATAGAAATAATCCTTAATAATACCTGGTTAGGGGTGGTTAGAGGTACAGGCGTTGAGATTAGTGCCCGCTTAACAATAGCCATAATCCTCAACAATTATTGCCAAGGGTTTCAACAGATCAGGCCTGGCTGACTAAGTATGGTCTTTTTTTCGCTTTTTGTGCATTTATCTGTTTTTTAACCCTTATCGTTCTGTTTTGTACTCCGGGTATAGAGCTAAATACCCTCGCGACATTAAACCGCTGATTAATTCAGCGGGTGATCGATGCAATAAAATGGAAAAATGGAGGGTGGCGAACCGAACTTTAGTTATTGAATACGACGCTGGGTTTCGTCATTAAGATGATGTAATTCATAATTGTTTTTAATAAATAACCCGTGTTTATAGTACTGTTGGTAAGGTGTAGTGGAATTATTGTGAGGTAAAAATATCTGGATTAGTATAGTTTTCTGTGAAAAAGGCATTAAAAATCAAAAGGTAAACGCTGCTGTTATCTTGTCAGTACCCGCATAGATCATAGTTGGGCCAGCGCGCTAAATAGGTAGCCTGTTTATAGGGCCTGGAGTTGGCCGTAATTAGTTGCCGGTGTGCCGAAAAACGTCCACAGAACTGCTATGCTAAAAGTAGTTGACCATATTTTTCCGCCTAGATGTCTATGCGGCTATGGAAAGCGGTATCCCCTATATTAAAAAAACTATACCGCGAGACTGTATGCATGAAAGAGACAGTAGGTATTTTGGACAGCAGTGAATTAGGTAGCTCTGCTATAAGTTATCCACTAGTGGATGACACGGAGGATGTTAGCGCGGATTATTTAAAATCCGATACCAACATCCCATCCAATGTGGTGTGGGGGCTGGTGTTGGTATGTATTTTACCCTTTATTCTCTACAGTTTGGGTGTCGATTTTTCCAATCACGGCGATCAGCATCCGGTCGCAGACGACGCAACCATCGACGATTTATTTTACCGTTTATCGGGGCCCTTCACTCATGCGCTACTTGAATGGAGTGCCTTTACTGCGGCATTGTTTACGGTGGTGTTGGCCTTTAGTCACTACAAGATTAGCCATGATGTCACCACCCCTATTATTGGTGTGGCATTATTTTGCGCAGGTTGTATGGATGCTTTTCACACCCTGGCTGCGGCGCGTTTGATTGAATCGGTGGCTGACAATACCAACCTGATTCCCTTTACCTGGGCTGTGTGCCGAATTTTCAATGCGCTTATTATGATTGCCGGTGTGGGAATTTTTTTGTTTAGACCTCGCAGCGAGTACAAGGCGGGAATGGGATTTATTGTTGTCATTAGCCTAGTTTTTGCCCTCGTGGGTTATGCCATTATTCATATTTGTGCCACCAGCGAATCGCTGCCACAAACACAGTTTCCCGACGCATTGATTACTCGTCCTTATGATATGGTGCCACTGCTACTGTTTTTATTTGCCGGTTTGGTGATTTACCCAAAATTTTGCAAAACACATCCCAGCTTATTCGCCAGTGCGCTGTTGTTGAGTGCTATCCCAGAGGTTGTCGTAGAACTACATATGGCTCTGGGGTCAACTCAGCTATTTGATAGTCATTTCAATATGGCGCACTTTTTAAAGATAGTAGCTTACATAGTGCCTTTTATTGGTTTAAATCTTGACTATGTGCGTACTTATCGACGCGAGCGCCAAAATTATCAGCAACTGACATTGGTGACAAAGCAGCTGATGCAGCAAAAATGTGCGATGGCTGAAACCAATCAAAAACTGAAAGTCTCCAATGCCGAGTTAGAAAAATTTGCCTATATCGCTTCCCACGACTTACAGGAGCCGCTGCGTAAAGTGCAGGCTTTTGGCAATAGACTCCACAGTAAATATGGTGATGTTCTGGATGAGCGGGGCAAAGATTATCTGTCCCGCATGCAAAATGCCTCAAGCCGTATGAGTCGCCTGATTAACGATCTATTGATTTTTTCACGGGTACAGACTCTCGGCAAGAAAATGGCAGCTACTGGGCTTAACCCCTTGGTGGAGGCTTGTATCTCTGATTTGCAGATTGCTATTGAAGAGAGCAATGCGGTGATCAGTCACGATAATCTACCGGTTATTTTTGGGGACAAAACGCAGTTGGAGCAATTGTTTCGCAACCTGTTGATTAATGCCATTAAATTTCGGCATCCTAAGCGATCGCCGGTTATTTCTATTGCCTACAAGGGGACCGAATCTCAGGGAGATATAGGCATGTGTCATATCCTTGAAATTCACGACAATGGAATAGGCCTGGAGCAAAAATATGCAAAGAAAATTTTTGAAGTCTTTCAGCGTCTGCATGGTAATAGTGAATACGAGGGTAGCGGTATTGGCCTGGCGGTGTGTCGTCGTATTGTTACCCGTCATGGTGGTGAAATTAATGTTAAGGGTGAGCTGGAAAAAGGCTGTGTATTTACCATTAGTTTTCCTGAACTGAACACGCTTAGGCTGATTGATGAAAACCGTTTAGAGAACGACGAAACAAGCAACGTAATTACCACAAATAATGAGGGCTGACCGTGATCGTTAAAAAAAATTCAGAGGATGTTAGTTTGGTGCGTATCCATATGTGTGATGATGATCCAGATGACCAGCTGCTATTACAAGAGGCGCTTAGCGAGGCGCGCCTGGCTAATAGTATTGATTTTACTGAGAATGGTGAGGAGTTATTGCAGTATCTGCGCCGCGAGGGTGATTACGCTGAACTAAAAAGTAAATCGCTGCCAGGGTTGATTCTATTGGATTTAAATATGCCTAAAAAGGATGGTCGAGAAGCACTGGCAGAAATTAAATCCGACCCGGATTTACGCCGAATTCCCGTGGTTGTGTTGACCACGTCACGGGCGGAAGAAGATATTTTGAAAACTTACGACTTGGGGGTAAATTCTTTTATCGTCAAACCAGTGACCTTTGAAAGTCTTGTGAGTGCGATAAAAGCGGTGACCAATTACTGGTTTCATATTGTAGAATTGCCAAACATTGCAAGCAATTAATAAAGGTGCTCTATAGTCCGTGTTATCTAGGATAATCGACACCTAATCAGAGATTATCAAGGACTTGTTGTGATTGATTTGTTAGGAAGGCGCATAAATTTTTTACTGGTCGAAGATGACGAGGATGATTACGTCATTCTTAGTGAATTATGTGAAGAAGCTTTTGGTAGTCAGTGTTATCTGAAATGGATCAGCAGTTACGATGCTGCGGTTATTGAAATAGAGCGTAATGAATACGATCTTTTTCTGATTGATAATCGCTTGGGAGCTCATCTTGGTCTGGAATTAATTAACTGCGTTATTAATCATTACCACTGCCCGCCGCCGGTAATTCTGTTAACCGGAGTTGATAGTCACGAAACGGATATAAGCGCCATGCGTGCGGGGGCCGCTGACTATTTGATTAAACAAGGGTTAACCGCTCAGGAGTTAGAGCGCAGTGTGCGCTATGCAATACAGCACAAAAAGGACCAGGACCGTCTGACCAGACTGGCCCACTACGACTCGTTAACGGGCCTAGCTAATCGCAGTTTATTTCACAACAAACTTGAGGGAAGCATCAACCATGCCGGTCGCACTGGAAAATTAGTAGCGCTTTTTTTACTGGATCTGGATCGTTTCAAAGACATTAATGATACCTTGGGGCATCCAGCGGGGGATGAGTTGTTACTAAAAGTGTCGGCGCGTATTCGTCAGTCTATGCGTGAGACCGATACGGTAGCGCGTTTGGGCGGCGATGAATTTGCGGTAGTGGCCACCCATCTTGATAATATCAGCGATGTGGGAAAATTGGCGAAAAACCTCATGGCCACCTTTAGCAAAACGTTTATCTTACACAACCAGCCTGTGCCGGTACGGATCAGTATGGGCGTGGCAATTTATCCTCACGACAGTGGCAATGTCGATGAACTGTTTAAGCAAGGGGATCTGGCGCTTTACGATGCCAAAGAACATGGGCGCGATACCTTTTCATTTTTTAATAAAGGTTTGGATCTAGCCATTCGCAAGCGTCAATATCTGCAGGCAGAAATGGCCACAGGCATAATCAACGGCGATTTTGTACTGCACTACCAGCCCATCGTTAATGTTAATAACAGGGAAGTTGTGTCAGCGGAAGTGCTAATTCGCTGGAAACATCCAGACAAGGGGCTTATTCCTCCCGATGAATTTATTCCCATTGCCGAGTCCAGTGGTTTTATAGTGCCCCTGGGCGATTGGGTCATCTGTGAAGTTTGCAGGCAGAAACAGCAGTGGCATAAGGAGGGCATTGCTGACTTTCCACTGGCGATTAATTTAGCCGCCAGTCAGTTTTACAGTGATAAATTATTGCAGCTACTTAATCACTGTATAACGGAGTGTCGTTTAAAACCATCGGATATAGTATTGGAGATTACCGAAAATACGCTGATGAAAAATACCGATGATGTCAGTCTGCGCATTAAAAAATTACACGAGAAGGGTTTTTCTTTTTCTTTGGACGACTTTGGCACAGGTTACTCTTCGTTAGCTTATTTGAAGCGCTTCCCGGTAGATAAGATTAAAATTGACCGCTCCATGGTCGATGGTATTCCGGACAATACTGAGAATAGCGTTATCTGCCAGGCTGTTATTAGTATTGGTCAGGCCTTTGGCCTCAAGGTGATTGCCGAAGGGGTGGAGACTCACTCACAACTCCAGTATTTGCAGAGTATCGGTTGTCACCAGGCCCAAGGATATTTTATCTCCAGACCCTTAAGTTCAAAAGATTTTTCGAGCTGGCTACAAAGAAAACGTTTTGTTGCATTGCCGGGTTCGACCCATGTACTTGAGGCATCGACTAAATTTGCTTAATTATTCTATGCAAGCATTGATTATCGATCCTTTTCGCAGCTGTCGGCGTCTGCTGAGTTCTGTGTTGGAGTATACCGCTAGGGAACCTCTAGAACTTGCTTGTTAAGTCCCGACGCAGTGAGTGCTTTTTTCAAGTGCAGCTTCATTGACAATAATCCCCAGCCCATTGTGTGGCTCTATCCAACGGGTATTAATATGACTCTCAGTTTTAGCCTGACTGCATTGGAGAGGTGATTTGTAGTGTCCGCTAACAACAAAATCTTGATGGTGAGTGGCACAGCGCTAGACTGTTTTTGCAAACTATCTATACGCTATTTGTACGATTTTTTATATGGCAGATTATTCTAATGAAAGGTGGTGCGAGTTTATGATTACTGAACTAAATTTTAAGAGGTTGTCTGTAGTTAAGACCAAAACATATTACATTATGGATGCAATATAAGGAAGTTACTCATGGCTGCAAAAACCAGCTTTTCTTGTGGTGTGTCACTGGATGTGACGGCAGCTACTGCACTGCAGTCGCGGTTACAGAAAGCGCTGAAAAAATCGTCAACGATTGAGTTAAAGGTTGATGCTGTGGAAAAAGCCGATACGGCGGGCCTGCAACTATTGCTCGCTCTGGCCAGGGAAGTGGGAGATGTTGGTGGACGATTAATCTGGAAAAAACCCAGTAAGGTGCTGATTGATGCGGCCTGTCTTTTAGGGATCGATCAAGAACTCGGTCTATCGTAACGATAAGTTTTATATTTCTTTTTCATGGAGAGATTACATGGCACAGATTTTGGTCGTCGATGACTCTGCTTCGATGCGCAATATGGTGACGGCTACCTTGCAGTCCGCTGGCCACGATGTCAAAGATGCTGGTGATGGTCAAGCCGCGCTGGATATTGCTAAAACGGGAAGGTTTGACGCCGTGGTCACGGATCTCAATATGCCGGTGATGGATGGCATCGAACTGGTAAAGAACTTGCGAACGCTAACCTCCTACAAGTACACACCTATCCTGATGCTGACTACCGAGTCGGCGGGGGATAAAAAGTCCCTGGGCAAAACAGCTGGCGCTACCGGTTGGTTGGTAAAGCCCTTCAATCCAGAAAAACTGTTGGCCACCATCGACCGAGTACTGGGTTAAAGTTTTTGTAGGGTGGATCAAGATCCACCAAAATACCACATCGAAATCCTAAATAAGAGGGGTCAAGACCCACCTTATTATGGCAAGTTAAAAACTATCAGTCTGAATATTGCGCTAAAAGTGGTCACATAGGAGTGAATCATGTCCATTGATCTTGAACAATTTCACCAGGTATTTTTTGAGGAAAGTCTCGAAGGCCTGGATATCATGGAGCAATCACTGCTGACCATTAACGATGGTCAAGAGCCCGACCCCGAAGAGATCAATACCATTTTCCGTGCCGCTCACTCTATTAAAGGGGGCAGTGGTACCTTTGGTTTTAGCCAGGTTGCCGATTTTACCCATGAGTTGGAAACCCTGTTGGATGAAGCCAGGGAAGGGCGCCGCACGCTCGATACCGACACCGTTGATCTGCTGTTAAAGTCCTGTGACTACCTGCGGGCAATGATCACTTCCCTGCAAGCCGGTGAGGCCATCGATACTAGTGAGGGTCTGCCGCTAATTGCTGCATTTGAGGCGATCTTGGGCCATGGTGATAGCAGTGCGTCGGCCGAAGCATCCACCACTGAGCAGCCAGTTGCGTCCAGTGACAGTCCCGATCCTAGCCACCACGATATTCTCGAAGCGTCCTTTGACACATTGTTAACCGAAGGTGGCGACAGTAATACTGGTGGTGATGACGGTGGCAGCGGTCGCAAACAATGGCGCATCAGTTTCCAGCCCGAGCCGCAGATATTAATGACCGGCAACGAGCCATTACGTATTTTTCGCGAATTGGCGGCCATGGGCGAGTTACGCACCGAAGCTGACACCAGCCGCATTCCATTATTTGATCAGTTATCTCCGGATGAGTGTTTTATTCACTGGACACTTTTTTTAACCGCCGATGTTAGCCGCGATGAGGTGCTCGAGGTATTTGACTGGGTGTTGGATGAATGCACGCTGCAGGTTGAGCAGATTGGACCGGCTGGGCAGGTTGAACAGGTTGAGCAAGGTGCAGATGCTGCCAATGAGCCTATTAGCGTTCAGAAAGATACCGCAGCGGTATCGGCGCCAGCAAGTGCTGCAGCTGCAGAACCCGTCGTCGCCGTAGCGGACACATCACCCACGACAGCTCCGGCAGTAGTCGATGGAAAAACCACTAGCGACGCCCCTGCAAGCGCAGTCGCTGTTAGCAGTTCTTCCATTCGTGTGGGTATCGACAAAGTGGATAGCTTAATCAATCTGGTCGGTGAGTTGGTCATTACCCAGTCCATGCTGTCGGAGTTAGGGACCAATTTTGAAATAGAAAAACTCGACCGGCTCTCTAACGGGCTTGAGCAATTATTACAAAATACCAAAGAGCTACAAGAAAGTGTGATGCGTATTCGCATGTTGCCGATCAGCTTTGCCTTTAATCGTTTTCCTCGCATGATCCGCGACCTTTGTGCAAAAACCGGTAAAAAAATCGAATTAAAAATACATGGCGAACAAACTGAACTGGATAAAACTGTGATGGAACAGATCAGTGATCCACTCACCCATTTAGTTCGCAATGCTATCGATCACGGTATTGAATCCGCTGAAGAACGCATAGCGGCCAATAAACCTGCAACAGGAACCGTCATCCTGGATGCCTATCACCAGGGCGGTAATATTGTTATTGAAATCAGCGACGATGGCCGTGGTTTAAATTCCGAAAAAATTCTGCAAAAAGCCCGCGACAAAGGTTTGATTGAAAACACAGCAGTGTTATCCGAGAGTAAAATATTTGAACTGATTTTTGAGCCCGGTTTTTCAACCGCTGAAGTCGTCAGCGATATTTCTGGCCGAGGTGTCGGTATGGATGTGGTGCGCAGAAATATCAAAGCCCTGGGCGGGCGTGTCGAAGTACGGTCTAAACCTGGCAAAGGGTCCACCTTTAAAGTGTACTTGCCCTTAACCCTGGCAATTCTGGACGGACAATTAGTCAAAGTTGGATCTGAGGTCTATATCATTCCGTTGATTGCGATTGTCGAGTCATTACAAATCAAAGCAGACAATGTCAATCATGTATCTGGCGATATGATCCTGTATCGACTGCGTGAAGACAACGTGCCCATTATTCCCATTCATAAAGAGTTTGGTATAGACACCGACTGTATTGAAATCAATGAAGGCCTGTTGGTGGTCGTAGAAGGCGAGGGCCAAAAAGTGGGTTTATTGGTTGATGATTTGCTGGCCCAACAACAGGTGGTGATTAAAAGCCTGGAAAGTAATTATAAGCGCATTGAAGGTATCTCTGGAGCCACCATACTCGGCGATGGTTCAGTCGCATTAATTGTTGATGTGTCAGGTTTGATACAGCAAATATCCGAGCGAAACCTTCGCGAACAGGCTGCTTAGAGGAGTATTGGAATCATGGATATAGACGTTCCCGAAGTCATTGCCGCTGAAGGTAATCTGGAAGGTATTGAGTTTATCACCAGTGGTGAGCAATTCCTGGCCTTTATCCTCGGTAAAGAACACTATGCTATCGATATTCTTAGTGTCAAAGAGATCCGTGGTTGGGAACATCCCACCATGATTCCTCACTCTCAAACGTACATGAAAGGGGTGATCAATATACGTGGGATGATTGTTCCTATTGTCGATCTGCGGTTGCGGTTTTCTGTTGGCGAAGTGATTTACGACGCCAGTACGGTGGTGATTGTGTTAACCCATGAAGTGGAGAAAGTGCCTCGGACTATTGGCTTTGTGGTGGATGCTGTCTCCGATGTGCTAAATGCTGAAGAAAGCGATATTAAAAAATCGCCCAGTTTTGGCAATGCCATTCCCCTGCACTATATACGCGGGCTGGTCAATGTCGATAAAAATGTAGTAACGCTATTGAATATAGAATACCTGATGACTTTGGAAGAGTAAGGAGTACCCCGTGGCAGCATTGGAACAAGACGCAGTGGCGACAGAGTCAGAAGCGGAGAATGAGTATTTAACCTTTATTCTCGATAAGGAAGAGTTTGGCGTCGATATTCTTTGTGTACAGGAAATACGTGGCTGGTCACAGGTGACCAATATTCCCAATACGCCAGATTATCTCAAAGGAGTGATTAATTTGCGTGGTGTTATTGTCCCGATTGTAGATTTACGCCTGCGCTTTGCGCGTGAAGCTATGGAATACAATGCCACCACCGTCGTTATCGTACTACGGGCGATAAAAGAGGGCCAGGCAGTGACGGTGGGTATTGTGGTGGATGCGGTAGCCGATGTTTACAAGGTTGATGCCAAGGAGATACGCGATGCCCCCAACTTTGGCAGCAAAATCGACAATCGTTTTATTCAGTGCATGGCCACCATTGGCGAAAAAATATTGATCTTATTAGATTCCGATAAATTACTGGATGTAGAGGAGCTGTATAACATTTCACACTCGATAACAGCAGCTTCATAAAGGTAGTACTACTAATGTGTAGTACGAAAATGGGCAGTACTACAAATGCACTTTTTTTGTGAAGGCAGGAAGCACAGCGCGACCGAAGATAGGGATACAGTAAGTAGTAAAGGGAATAACATCGGATTGCCGCTGGTAGTTGCTGACCGTTGCATTGCATGGAGATCCAAAAAAGAGACCAGCGTTTGCAAGGTCTAGTTTGCGCGTAGTCACCCGCTAATCATCTGTGATGGTTAAGTTGGGAGGATCAAGGAGTTGAGGCATTAACGCGGGAAAAGTGCATTTGTAGAATCGTCCATTGTTTGAAAACAACAGCCGTCTTTAATGATTTAGACGACAGTATAGGCAGACACAATGTAAGTCAAAGGAATATACGTTATGACACCTGAACAGATAAAGCTCGTTCGTGACAGTTGGCAACACATTGAGCCCATGGAGGAGCAAGTGGCAGATTACTTTTACAAAACCTTGTTTGAACTGGATCCCTCTGTCAGGCCGTTGTTTAAAGGCGATATCAAAACGCAGGGAAAAAAATTGATGGAAATGATGGGTACCGCCGTTAGCTTACTGAATAGAAACGACACATTACTGCCTATTGTTATGAAACTAGGTGAACGCCACCGGCGTTATCAGGTTAAAGCCACCCACTATGAAACCGTGGGCTCGGCATTGCTCAATACTCTCCAGGCCGGCTTGGGCGATGCATTCACCGAGGATGTCGAAGAAGCCTGGACTGAAGTTTACGGCGATCTATCGGCAACCATGATTGAGGCTGCCAACAACTCTACACGCCCCATCCTGCACATCGTGTAAGCAACGCAATATGACCTTGCTTTTGGAAGCGGAACACTGCATCACATTGTTCAAAAATGAATGTTCAAAAATGAATGTTCAAAAATGAATGGCCAAAAAGGAATAGCCCCCATGACACCTGAACAGATAAAACTTGTGCAAGACAGCTGGCAAAAAGTTGAACTTATTGCTGAACAAGCGGCAGATATCTTTTACAGCACACTGTTTGAAATGGATCCATCGGTAAAACTCCTGTTTAAAGGCGATATCAAACAACAGGGCGAAAAATTGATGAACATGATCGGTGCTGCTGTTGGCTTGCTGGACCGAACGGAGCAACTGATTCCTGTGGTGCAAAAACTGGGTGAACGCCATGGGGGTTATGGCGTGATAGCCGATCACTACGATACCGTAGGTGAGGCTCTTCTCGATACCCTTGATGCCGGTTTGGGCGATGATTTTACCGATGATGTTAGAGCGGCCTGGGCGGAGGTCTATGGGATTCTTGCAAAGACCATGATCGATGCTGCCGACAACCTAACAACATCCCATTCTAAGGGTAGTGAAACTAACACAACAAGGACAGAGGGTAATACCATGAGCAACAGCGCGAACGACAATGCCGACTTTTTTCAGGGCGCACTCGAACAATCGGGTACCGCAAACGTAATGATTGATCGTGATTTTATCATCACCTACGCCAATCAGGCGACGCTTGATCTATTGAAAAAGCACGAAGCCACCTTCCAGATCAAGTATCCCGGCTTCAGTGCCGATGCCGAAAAACTGCTCGGTACGTGTATTGATGATTTCCACAAAGACCCGGCGCACCAGCGCAAGCTGTTGAAAGACCCGAACAACTTGCCCTGGAAAGCCGATATTGACATTGAGCATTTAAAGTTTGAGCTGAATGTAACAGCGATTACGGACGCGGCTGGAAACTATATCGGCAACTCGCTGGAATGGCAGGATGTCACCCAGGTCCGTGCGCAAGAGAATAAGGCCGCCCGGTTGCAGGGTGCAGTGGATCAATCCGGCACCGCGCAGGTGATGATCGATCGTGATTTTATCATCACCTACGCCAATCCGGCGACGCTTGATCTACTGAAAAAGAACGAAGCCACCTTCCAGATAAAGTATCCCGGCTTCAGTGCCGATGCTGAAAAACTGCTCGGTACGTGTATTGATGGTTTCCACAAGGACCCGGCGCACCAGCGCAAGCTGCTGGATGACCCGAATAACTTGCCTTGGAAAACTGATATTGAAATTGAGCATTTAAAGTTTGAGCTGAATGTAACGGCGGTTCTGGACGCGGCC
>JAZFYA010000050.1:0-3660 GCA_036443315.1 Pseudomonadales bacterium | reverse complement strand
ATTTCATGGAGCGCGCTCGTTACGAGTGGATGCGCGAATTGGGGTTGGATATTAATTCATTAATTCAGGTTCACAAGGTAGTTTTTATGGTACGTTCGCTCAATATTGAATACTTCAAGCCGGCGTTGCTGGATGATTTGTTACATGTGACAGTGCAGGCGACAGAACTTGGCAGAACTCGCATAGCACTCTTTCAGCGTATACTGCGCGGCCATGTTACGCTAGCTAGCGCAACCACCCATGTGGTATGTGTAGGTGCTGATACACTTAAACTAGTAAGTTTGCCTGCGCCGCTACGACAAAAATTTGGAAATCTCTCATGAATGCAACCCTTACTCAGGACATGTCTCTTTTGAATCTTGTTAGCGCTGCCAGTATACCGGTACAGTTGGTGCTGGTGATATTGTTGCTTGCTTCATTTATGTCGTGGTGGTTTATTTTTAGAAAGCTGTTTGCCATTAGGGAAGAAACAAAACTGAGTGATGAATTTGAAAATATTTTCTGGAAAGGTGCTGATCTTAATGAGCTTTACCAAAGTGTTATCAATGCACGCTACACAGCAGGCAGCATGGAGAAGATTTTTGAGTCTGGATTCCGTGAATTCATCAAACACAAACGCCAGGTAGGAGTGGACGTCGGCGCCGTAATGGATGGTACACGCCGAGCTATGAGGGCTACGTATCAGCGAGAAATGGATAGACTTGAATCGCATCTTTCTTTCTTGGCCACAGTAGGGTCAGTAAGCCCCTACGTTGGTTTGTTTGGAACCGTGTGGGGAATTATGAATTCTTTTCGTGGTCTATCTAATGTCGTTCAGGCTACCATCGCCCATGTTGCGCCAGGCATAGCTGAGGCGCTAATTGCGACTGCGATGGGATTGTTTGCAGCGATCCCCGCAGTTATTGCTTATAACCGCTATGCTCGCGATATCGACCGACTGGCAACGCGTTTTGAAAGTTTTATGGAAGAACTGTCAAATGTATTGCAACGGCAGGCGACCGGGTAAAAGTGATTTAATGGGACAGGTATCATGAATATGCGCCGCTCAAGTCGACGTTTGATGAACGAGATCAACGTTGTACCGTATATAGATGTAATGCTGGTGTTGTTGGTGATTTTTATGATTACCGCACCACTCGTCAATTCCGGCCAAATTGAATTGCCCCAGATCGGCCAATCTTTGAAGCCACCAGTTGCTCCTCTGGAAGTGATTATTAAGGCTGATAATAGTCTTACGCTTCGCGATCTTGCTCTGACAAATACGGAACATAAAGTCAATCGCGCTGAACTGATAGAGGCGATCAAGCAAAAACAGGCAAAAAATACTGATCAACCTGTGGTGATTGCTGCCGATAAGAGTGTACGTTATGAAGAAGTGATGAAAGTGATGGATATCCTACAAAAGCAAAAGGTTAAGAAAGTCGGGCTGTTGGCTAAACAAACGAGTAAAACGAACACTCGATGAGCGCAATGGCGCAGCTAGATTCTGCTAATCGTGATCAGAGATTGTTGCAGGCAGGAGTGCTAGCGCTGCTTGTACACGTGGCGTTTTTTATTTTTATGACTTTTGGACTCAACTGGAAAACTTATCCACCGGAAGGGGTGGTGGTAGATTTGTGGAGCAGCCTACCTCGACCGGCACAACCGCCTACCCAAAAAGCAAAACCTTTGCCACCAAAGCCAGTTCAACCGCCGAAAAAAGTAAAACCCTTGCCGCCGAAAAAAGTAAAGCCCTTGCCACCGAAGATGGAAAAACTGGCAACACCCAAGAAGCCGGATATTGTACTTAAAAAAGAAAAAATAAAAAAACAACAGAAGGATAAAGAACAAAAAGCGAGAGTAGCGGCTGAAGTAAAGCGGCTTCAGAAAGAACAACAGGAGGAAGAGAGAAAGCTCCAACAAAAGGCGGCGGGAGCACAAGCAGCAGTTAAGAAAAATTTGACAGATGAATACAAGGCAAAAATTTTGGCAAAGATCAAAAGTCATATTATTATGCCTCCTGATTTACCAGAGAATCCAATTGCAGAGTTCGATATTACACTGCTTCCTGGTGGTGAAATTCTTGATGTGAAGTTGCGAACAAGCAGTGGATTTACCACCTTTGATCTAGCTGTGGAGCGTGCAATCGTTTTGTCCAGACCACTGCCGCTGCCACCCGATCCTTTGCTATTTCCACATTTTCGAAATTTAAGTCTTAAGGTACATTACCTAGAATGACTAGTATAATTTATCGTTATAATGTGTTTTTTTCGATAGCTGGCTCTATGCAGATCTGTTTACGTCAATTTTCCTGCTGTACGTTTGTCGTATTCCTGTGCTTGATTGGTACCCCACTCCATGCCGCCCTCAACATCGAAATTTTCGGTGGTGGCGCTTCGCAAATCCCCATTGCTATTGTTCCATTTGCTGCCGAAGAAAAACTTAAGCAAAGTGTAACGGAAGTTGTGGCGTCTGATTTGCACCGTAGCGGCTTTTTTAGACTGGTTGATTCGGGTGGTCTTGTGCCTCATGACCCCAGAGACATTGTTTATCCTAACTGGCAAATGCTAGGTGCCAATGCGCTAGTCATTGGTAGCACCAGAATGTTGCCCAATGGGCAAGTGGAAGTGCGATATAGCCTGATGGATGTAGCAAGGCAGGTACTGTTGATCAGCGATATGGAGACCGTTTCTGTGAAGCGATTACGCGCTGTTGCCCATCGAATGGCTGATAATATTTATGAAAAACTAACAGGAGATGTGGGTGTCTTCAGTACTCGTATTGCTTATGTGGTAAAAAAGGGAAAAAAATACGCGTTGCAAGTGGCAGACGCGGATGGCTTTAATGCTCGGACTGCGATTGAATACACACAACCAATTATCTCACTTGCGTGGTCACCAGACGGTACTAAGATAGCCTATGTTTCGTTTGAGAATAAAAAGCCGGTGGTTCACATACAAACTTTGGCAACCGGAGCGCGCAAGGCTGTAGCCAAATTTAAGGGCAGCAACAGTGCCCCAGCATGGTCGCCCGACGGCAAAAGACTTGCGGTAGTGCTAAGCGTACGAGGTGGCTCGCAAATATTTTTGATAAATGCTGATGGTAGCGGCTTGAAAAGGTTTAGCCGGAGTTCTGGAATTGACACTGAGCCAAGCTTTTCACCCGATGGGCAGTCAATTATTTTTACCTCCGACCGTGGTGGCAGCCCGCAAATTTACCGTATGCCAGTAACGGGAACCGCATCCAGAGTAGCTGAACGTCTCACCTTCGAGGGCAATTACAATGTCAGCCCACATTACCGTCACGATGGTAAAAGTTTTACTTTCATTCATCGTAATGGCGCAAAATTCAATGTAGCCGTTCAGGATTTGGATACCCGCCAAGTGCAACTGTTGACAGATTCACTATTCGACGAATCTCCTAGTTTTGCCCCGAACGGCAAGATAATTCTGTATGCGACCGAAATTAGGGGACGTGGTATATTAGCTGCAGTATCAAGCGATGGTAGAACAAGACAGCGGTTATCAGCTCAGACGGGAGACATAAGGGAGCCGGCATGGGGTCCTTTACCAAAGTGGCGTTAATTCCGATTTTGTTCGGTAATTCAGAGTAATTTAAATTATAAGGAGAAAATCATGAATAAAATTTTAAGTGTGGTTCTGATTGTTTTGTTGTCAGCGT
>JAZFYA010000049.1:0-9591 GCA_036443315.1 Pseudomonadales bacterium | reverse complement strand
CCTCACTCGGTTGGAACCCCACGCCCTGGTGAGGGGTTAGACTACCGAGGGTAGCTAGACTGTGCGGTATCCGAGTACCACTGGAGTAGCTGTTCGCAATGCAAGGCCCGCTAAAGGGCGTGGGGTTTCAACCGATAATGGGCGATAGCGGGCCTTGCATTGCGAACAGCGGGTTCAAAGCTCCTCGGTTATAGCCTTAAGTCAGTGCCATTCCTGTCAGGACCCAATTATCAAAATCACAAACCGTTAATCTTGGGCTGCCAATCTCAGTCATACAACGTAGGCCACCGCTATTAATTGCGCTAAGCCAACTTCCCATGGCATTGCTTGTATTTTTTTCCTGACCCACATGGGCAAGGCTCATTGCGGCCTACCTTTTTATTTTCGCGAACATAGGGTTCTGAAACATGTTTGTGTTCTGCTTCGTCCTCTTCATTGCCAACCGTTGATGCATCTGCGTGCTTAAATTCCATTTGCTTTTTTGCTTCTGCGTCTCGACGTTGTTGCTGTAGTGCTTCTACTTCATCTTTGCGCTGTATTTGCACATTGGAAAGAAAACGCACGACTTCATGTTTCAGGTTATGCAACATAGACTGGAATAATTCGAAAGCCTCACGTTTGTATTCCTGTTTAGGGTTCTTCTGAGCATAAGCACGCAAATGAATTCCCTGCCGTAAATGGTCCATCGTTGCAAGATGCTCTTTCCACAAATTATCCAAAACTTGCAACATAATATGCCGTTCAAACTTGCGAATATCAGGGCCAACTTCTCCTACTTTGCTGTTATATATTTCCGCAATGCATGCCGCTATCTTTTTCCGCAATGACGCTTCGTGAAGATTATCGTCGTCATCCAGCCATTGCTGAATGGATAAAGTCGCTGCAAACTCTTTGGCCAAACGCTGCTGCAAACCAGGAATATCCCACTGCTCTTCAAGACTTTGCTGGGGAATATATTCATCTATAACATCATTAATAACATCGTCGCGAATAGCTTCAATCGTTTCCAGAATATCATCCGCTTCCAGCAGATCTGATCGCTGTCGATAAACAATCTGCCGCTGATCATTGGCAACATCATCGTATTCTAATAGCTGCTTACGAATATCAAAATTACGACCTTCAACCTTGCGCTGGGCTTTTTCAATAGAGTTGGTCACCATGCGATGTTCAATGGCTTCACCTTTTTCCATTCCCAACGCCTGCATAAAATTGCGCACGCGATCTGAGGCAAAGATTCGCATTAAACTGTCATCCATTGACAGATAGAAACGTGACATCCCCGGATCACCTTGACGCCCCGCACGCCCTCTTAGTTGATTATCAATACGGCGAGATTCATGGCGCTCTGTGCCTATAATATGTAAACCACCGGCATCCAATACCGCTTGGTGACGCTGTTGCCAGTCTTCACGCAACGCTGTGATTTTTGCTTCATCGGGATTATCCAACGCCGCAATTTCGACTTCGACATTACCACCCAACACAATATCTGTACCACGGCCTGCCATATTGGTAGCAATTGTGATCACACCTGACTTACCTGCCTGGGCTATAATTTCTGCCTCTTGCTGGTGAAATTTGGCGTTTAATACCTTATGTTCTATTTTGGCCTTTTTAAAACGATTAGACAGTTCTTCGGATGTTTCTATCGACGCAGTACCCACCAAAATGGGCGCACCTTTGCTGCTTATGCTCTTAACATCTTCAACAATCGCAGTATATTTTTCATCTTTTGAAAGATAAATAAGGTCATTCAGATCCTGACGCATTTGCTGCACATTGGTGGGTACTACAATCACATCTAAACTGTATATCTGGCGAAATTCAAAAGCCTCAGTATCGGCTGTACCGGTCATACCCGCTAAGTTACCGAATAGACGAAAGTAATTCTGGAAGGTTGTCGAGGCAAGGGTTTGGCTTTCGGCCTGGATGGAGACCCCTTCTTTTGCTTCTATTGCTTGATGCATCCCCTCGGATAATCGGCGACCTGACATAGTACGACCAGTGTGCTCATCGATAAGGACTACTTGACCGTTTTGCACGATGTATTCCACATCGCGATGGAATAGTTTATGGGCTCGTAAGCCTGCATAAATATGCTGTAGTAATGACAAATTTGCTGCCGAATAAAGACTATCGCCCTCTTCCAGCATGCCTGCTTCTGTCAATAGCTCCTCAACAAATAAATGCCCCCGCTCAGTAATTTCTACCTGGCGGGCCTTTTCATCAATGGTAAAGTGTCCCTCCCCTTCCTCTTCGCTTTCCTCTTCCCCTGCCTCCGTTGCAGCTTGCTGCTGGAATTTTGGGATAAATAAATTGATACGCTTGTACAGTTCTGAACTATCTTCCGCAGGACCAGAAATAATTAATGGTGTTCGTGCCTCATCAATAAGAATCGAATCCACCTCATCGACAATGGCGTAGTTCAATCCACGCTGAAAGCGATCTTCTAAAGTAAACGACATATTGTCGCGCAGGTAATCAAAACCAAACTCATTATTGGTGCCATAGGTGATATCACAAGCGTAAGCCTCACGCTTGGTTTCAGAATCTTGCCCTGAAAAAACAATACCTACAGTCAGGCCTAAAAACTCATAAATTGGCCTCATCCAGTTGGCATCACGTTGCGCCAAATAATCATTGACGGTAACAAGGTAAGCTCCTTTACCCGTTAAAGCATTGAGATAAATCGGCAAAGTTGCTACCAGTGTTTTGCCTTCACCGGTGCGCATCTCGGCAATCCGACCCTGATGTAAAGTAATTCCACCCATCATCTGTACATCAAAGTGACGTAAGTCTAATGTTCTCTTACCGACCTCTCGTACTACGGCAAAAGCTTCCGGCAACACATCATCAAGTGTCTGTCCCTGCTCGAGTCTATGTTTAAAATCTGCTGTTTTTCCCTTTAACTCATCATCACTTAACGCACTAATGGATTCTTCAAAGGTATTGATCTGCCGGACAATATTGCCCATGCGCTTAAGTTCACGGTCGTTTTTACTACCGAAAATTTTCTTTGCGATATTTCCAAACATATTATTGACTACGATTTTGAATGTTATTGTTTAAACTAAGCGGCGAGTTGTGCAACACAACTCCACATACATGATTACTTGAGGAGGGTTTTATTTCATCGACTAGCGCGATGAATATAGGCAGCCGGATCGACAGGACGACCGTGCTTGTAGACTTCAAAATGAACATGGGGGCCAGTGGAGCGACCACTGCTTCCCATTAACGCAACAACTTGTCCCTTCTTAACAATATCACCCACTGCCACTTTATTTTCCTGATTGTGGGCGTAGCGGCTCATATAATCACCACCGTGATTGATTTCCACCATCTGCCCATAGCCATAGCGCTTTCCCGACCAGGTTACCACGCCGGAAGCTACGGCAATAATATTGGAACCTTGTTTACCGGCAAAATCTACCCCTTCATGCATCGCTACACGACCAGTAAATGGATCGTTACGTCGACCAAAACGGGAGGACATCCAGCCCTTGGCAATCGGCCGACCGGCCAAAAAGATGTCTCCTTGAATTTTTCGGTTAGCCAGTAAGGTTTCGAGTATTTCCAGTTGCTGCTCACGGTTATCAACTCTTTTAACCAATTGATCTATCGCATCAATAAAATCGGGTTTCTCGTAACCACTGCCCAGATCTGCACTGGCTGGACCGCCTAAGGCGGGAATTTGGCTAAAGTCGAATTCACCCTTGTCGAGTTTGGCAATGGCGGTAATACGTTCGCCCAGAGCATCTAGACGCACTAACCGTGCCTGCAAGGTAGCCATTCTCAAGATTAAAGCTTGTAATTGTTGTTCGGTATGATGTTGCGTTTTGGAAAGGAGCAGCTGCTCTTTGAAGGTATGATCTTTCAAAGCGTTAAGGGCCTGTTGATCCAGAACCTCTTCATTGTTAGCCCACTGATAACCTATATAGCCGCCTATGCCTAAAGGTGCTCCTAAGAGACATAGGGAAAGTAATGCTCGGGTCCAACGGCCTAACGATATAGACTTCGACTGGCCATGCTTATCACTGACAATGATAACTTTCATATTAGCGTATTTTTCTGGGCCTGGACTTTTCAGGGTTTATAGCTGGATTTTTAGTAACTGGATCAACGGCAGAACTAGCCCTAATCACTATATCAATACAAATATCGCATATTAATTAAGACATTACCAACTCCTAGCTTAGGTAATTGGTGAAGAAGGTCAAACTTTGAACAATTTAATGGCCTATTTGGCAATAAAAGGATGAACTATACCGCAGCAACAGGAGGCATATAGATGATGGGAGCCTTTGCTTGATCTTCAAAAGTGACCACTTCCCAGGCATCAGTGTCAGCAATTAACGCTCTCAGCAAAGTATTATTTAGAGCATGGCCAGATTTATGGGCTTTGAACTCACCAATTAGACTATTGCCTAGCAGGTAAAGGTCGCCGATGGCATCTAACACTTTGTGTTTAACAAATTCATCCTCGTAACGCAGGCCATCTTCGTTAAGAATACGGTACTCATCCACCACAATAGCATTGTCAACGCTACCACCTTGAGCCAAGCCCTTGGAGCGCAGATATTCAATTTCGTGCATAAAACCAAAGGTTCTGGCGCGACTGACTTCCTTGACAAAGGAAGTACTGGAAAAGTCCAACGACGCATGGCCAGTGCGATCACGAAACACAGGGTGATCAAAGTCGATGGTAAACGAGACTTTGAAACCATCAAAAGGGAAGAAGCTGGCTACTTTGTCGTCGTCTTTCACCGTTACCGGCCGCTTAATGCGAATAAATTGCTTGACTTTGGACTGCTCTTCAATCCCCGCGGACTGAATCAGGAATACAAAGGGGCCTGCACTGCCATCCATAATAGGCACTTCAGCAGCACTAAGCTCAACATAGGCATTATCAATACCGAGACCGGCCATTGCCGACAACAGATGCTCAACAGTAGAAACCCGCACATCACCCTTCATCAGAGTTGTTGAGAGGGTTGTATCGCCTACATTCTCCGCCCGGGCAGGAATGTCCACCATGGGGTCAAGATCCGCACGTCGAAATACAATGCCGGTATCCACTGGAGCCGGCAACAGGGTCAAATAAACTTTTTCCCCGGTATGGAGCCCAACACCCGTAGCACGGATTGCATTTCGCAGAGTACGTTGTCTAATCATGGTATTTTTTCATCGAAGCATTTCTTCATTGAAACCAGAACCTTCGTCGATACTGGGTGTCCACCCAGAGAGCGGCTCCATGTCCCATAAGAACACAGCCCATAGCGGCCCAGAAAGTGAGGCGCGCATATTACCAGAGAACCGACACAACGCCAAATACCTACCTATTCTCACCCCGCCAAAACCGGGTGCCAATCAATATCGTCAGTCTATCTAATGGGTCAATTTATCAAGTGAGTCTATCTAACATACCTCTCATCTAATAGATCTACGTTGTATTTAATGTTGCTATATTCCTATTAATCCGCCTGCCTGCGCAAAAAAGCTGGAATATCCAGATACTCCATATCTTTGTCTCCCACTGGCGATGTCTGTACAGCTTCACGGGCTGCCGCCTGTGGCTTATTGCGCATAATGGTCGGGCGATCAAGGATCCTATAATCCGGATTAACCGCGTCAACTATTTTGTTCTCTACTACTTTTAGTGGTGTTTCAATGATTTCGCCACCCAAACCGGTTGCAACCACAGTGACACGTAGTTCTTCTGACATCTCTGCGTCAATAACAGTTCCCACCACAACCGTGGCATTCTCGGATGCAAACTCTTCCACAGTATCACCCACCTCGGAAAACTCACCCAATGACAAGTCCAGACCCGCTGTGATATTCACCAAAATACCACGCGCACCCTGCAGGTTAATATCATCTAACAGCGGACTGCGAATCGCCGCCTCTGCCGCTTCACGAGCACGATTTTCACCGCGAGCGTGACCAGTTCCCATCATCGCCATGCCCATTTCAGACATAACCGTACGCACATCGGCAAAATCGACATTAATCATACCCGGACGAATAATTAAATCAGCGATACCCTGTACTGCGCCAAGCAACACATCATTAGCGGTTTTAAACGCTTCTAACAGGCTGGCGCTCTTCCCTAACACTTCCAATAATTTTTCGTTGGGAATAGTAATCAGTGAATCCACATGCTGCTGTAGCTCCTTCATACCTTCTTCAGCAATCTTCATTCGCTTCTTGCCTTCAAAGGAGAATGGACGAGTGACAATGGCAACAGTCAAAATTCCCATATCCTTGGCAATCTCTGCAACGACTGGTGCAGCACCCGTACCGGTACCACCACCCATACCTGCGGTGATAAATACCATGTCAGCACCCTGTAGCGCTTCAGCAATACGGTCGCGGTCTTCCAGTGCCGCCTGACGACCTACTTCCGGATTCGCTCCTGCACCCAGCCCTTTAGTGATATTACTGCCAAGCTGTAATACCGTTGTGGTTTCAACATGGGTCAAAGCCTGTGCATCGGTATTGGCGCAGATAAAATCTACCCCTTCGACATCACTGGCGATCATGTGTTTGACGGCATTTCCACCACCGCCACCTACACCGACCACTTTAATGACCGCGTTCTGTTGTACGTTCTCAACTAGCTCAAACATAGGTTTTCTCCCCTTTGGTTTATAACCGTTGTCAACCAAGGCCGACGTCAGTATGTTTTACATTTGTAAACAATAAAAAGCTAAAATAAAAATGTTAAAAGTAAAAAAATTAAATTAGAAATTGTTTTGAATCCACTCTCTAGCTCGACCAAAAAACCCGGCAGTCTGCTGTGACCGCAAACCTTTAATCTCACCACCACTTTGTTGCTTCACGCCATATTGCAACAAACCAACACCAGTTGAATAAATAGGGTTACGCACAATATCGGTTAATCCCGCTATACCCTGCGGCGTACCAATACGCACAGGGGTATGGAAGATTTCTTCCGCCAGTTCAACAACACCTTCCATCTTCGACGTACCTCCGGTCAGCACAATGCCCGCCGCGATCAGGTCTTCATAACCGCTGCGGCGCAATTCAGCTTGCACCAAGGTAAATAATTCATCGTAACGGGGTTCAACGACTTCAGCCAAAGCCTGCCGAGACAAGTCGCGGGGGGGACGTTCTCCTACGCAGGGAACCTTAATAGTCTCATCCGCACCCGCTAACTGAGTTAGAGCGCAGGCATATTTAATTTTTATCTCTTCCGCATTCTGCGTTGGTGTTCTAAGTGCCATTGCAATATCATTAGTCACTTGATCACCAGCAATGGGAATCACCCCCGTATGGCGGATCGCCCCTTCGGTAAAGATAGCGATATCTGTAGTACCACCACCGATATCCACCAGACAGACACCCAACTCTCGCTCATCATCAGTAAGAACTGCGTAGCTGGATGCTAGTTGTTCTAAAATAATATCTTCAACTTCCAGACCGCAACGGCGAATACATTTTTCGATATTTTGTGAAGCATTAACGGCACAGGTAACCAGATGCACTTTGGCTTCCAAGCGCACTCCCGACATACCCAGTGGTTCTTTAATTCCCTCCTGGGTATCAATGACATATTCTTGTGGCAGAATGTGTAGCACTTTCTGATCGGCGGGAATCGCTACCGCCTGTGCCGCATCAATCACTCGCTCCAGATCCAACTGATAAACTTCGCGATCACGGATCGCCACGATACCATGGGAATTCAAACTGCGAATATGGCTACCGGCTATACCGGCATACACCGAGTGAATTTGGCAGCCCGCCATCAACTCCGCCTCTTCAATGGCGCGTTGAATCGACTGCACAGTGGATTCAATATTGACCACCACACCTTTCTTTAAACCTCGAGAAGTATGCGAACCAATACCGACAATTTCCAAACCACCTGCTTCGGTAATCGCACCAACAATAGCGACAACTTTAGAAGTACCAATATCAAGACCGACAATCATTTTATTGTCCACTGTGCCGCTCATTAGCTAACACTCCCTTTTTTCACATTATTTATAGTTCTCTTTGTCTTTCTCTTTATAAAAAGCAATTGCAATAGCAGTTGCATAAATAATCCCATAATAGTTAACTCTGCTTATTCAGCTCTTTCCAGGCAATGGAAAAGCCGTTGCTGTAACGCATATCAACACCTGCCACTCGGCTAAAGTCAGCCGCCAAACCCTGCTGATAAGCAGACAAAAACCGATGTATTTTTTCCATGACCTCGCCACTGCCTAAAACGATATCGATACCGCTATCCAAACGTGCGGACCAACTGCCACGATCATTTAACGTCAACCGCGTCAGATTCAAACCTTCCTGTACCAACGCTTCACGCAACTCGCAAAAATAATTCATAACCTGTTCGGCACTGTTGTCCGGCCCATATAACTGGGGTAAGTACTGGGGCAAGTACTGAGGTAAGTACTGAGCATTAGCCTCAAGTAATTTACTTTCAGGAACATACAACTCACCCCGATGATTGAGATAAGCACCATCACCCCACCGTGCAATTGGGGTTTGTTCGATGACAGTAATCACAATTTCATCCGGCCAGTGACGAGTAACGGCCACATCAAATATCCATGGCTGCTGTACTAACTGCTGACGGATAGCCGCCAAATCCAACATGACAAACCCGTCACTCAAAAACGGTTGTACCTCTCTGGCAATGGCCTGTTTGTCAACATGACGGAACTCACCGTTCACCGCTACACGGGACACCGGCTGAGACAACAACAACGAACCACCCCGGTATAGACCGGCAAGCACAACTGACAACAACAGCAGCACAAACACTGAAACCAATTTTCTCCAGGCCCTACGCCAAAGACCAGAGTGCCAAACAGAGAAGCACGACGGTTTTTGCTGCTTGCTACTAGCACCCCGCGACTTGCTCTTTGCTTTTCCTAATGCCACAGACCTTTCTCTCGTGATGACAATTATTCGCATACAATATTATTCATTCGACAACAACACTTTATTCGACAGTAATACTAAGCCGCAAAATTTCGGCGACTAGTTGCTCAAAACTCAAACCCGCTGCTTTAGCAGCCATAGGCACCAGACTATGACTGGTCATACCTGGCACGGTATTTACCTCTAATAAGTAAAAGTTTCCCTCTGCATCCTGCATAAAATCAGCACGACCCCAGCCGCTGCAGCCCACACTGTTAAAAGCAGCCAAAGCCAGCCGCTGTGCTTCCCGCTCTTGATCAACGTCTAATCCACAGGGACAGATATAACGGGTATCATTGGAAATATATTTCGCATCGTAATCGTAAAAACAATTATCGGTTTCCAATCGAATAGTGGGCAAAGGATTTTCGCCCAACACTGCAACCGTAAATTCAGCCCCCGTAATCCACTGCTCTGCTATCACTGCATCATCAAAATTTTTTGCAACGTTATAAGCAGCCTGTAATTCCGCTGTAGTACTAGCGATAGCCATGCCTATACTTGAACCTTCATGGACAGGTTTCACAATAATCTTACCCCAGGAAGAAATAATATCGTTCCAATGACTATTCTCTGATAACTCGGCAAACTGAGGCGTAGGCAAGCCCATTTTCTGCCACAGCCTTTTGCTGC
>JAZFYA010000048.1:0-2118 GCA_036443315.1 Pseudomonadales bacterium | reverse complement strand
CGTTGGAACGCTTCGACAAACTACCAAATACTACTAGTCTAGGGAAACTTTTACGACCTAAGCGATGAGCCGCCTCCAAAGCACCAAGTGGCGGATTGTTCTCATCCGAATATATTTCAGAATAGCATTCGTCAGCAGCAATAATAAACCCATTATGATCCGAAAGAGAAAATAGTTTTTGCCACTCGTTCATCGACATTACTTTGCCAGCTGGATTTCCAGGGGAGCAGACGTATACTAGTTGCGTATGTGACCAAACATCATCAGGCAATTGTGTATAGTCAGGTGTGAAATTATTTTCAGGTAAGGAGTTAAGAAAATACGGTGTAGCACCAGCTAGAAGAGCTGCCCCTTCATAGATCTGGTAGAACGGATTGGGGCAAACCACCGCTACCTTAGCACAGGATAAATCAATAACTGTTTGGGCGAAAGAGAACAGAGCTTCGCGGCTTCCATTTACGGGCATAATCTCCGTGTCAGAGTCTATGGTAGACAAATTATAACGACGTATTAACCATGCAGCGATGCTTGCACGTAACGATTTGTCTCCAAGTGTTGCGGGATAATTTGCCAGTTTATCAAGGCCTTCTATCAAGGCTAGGCGGATGAAGTCAGGCGTTGGATGTTTTGGTTCGCCTATATGAAGGCTGATGGGTGAAAAGGCCGGGTTAGGCGTAATCCCTGAGTAAAGCTTATTAAGCTTGTGAAAGGGATAAGGTTGTAGGCGATTGAGATTTGGATTCACTTTTATAGGGAGAGCCAGACATCAAGTCATACCCACCCTTTTTCCAAGGTTGCTTCACTTAATTTAGGTCAAATTATAATGAATAGATAAGATGTAAACCACAAAAAAGGAAAAATATCTCTATGCTGGCGATACTGCAAAAGAAGTATAACTTTACTATCTGAGATCTAGCGCAATATCCCTTTCATTTACTAGGATAGACCAATTTCAATTGTAATTTTCTATCTTATCACTTTGTTATTTCAAGCAGTCTAAAGCACCGGATATGCCCATTCCAAATAACTAGCCCCTAGCAATAAAGCATTTCATAAGTTTTCTATACGTTCTTTTGGTTATATAACAGTTTGAATAGACTAAAGTAGAGTCTGGTTTTGGCTTAGTCAGGCCAAAATACTCAAAGATTAAAGTTTTTACCATTTTAGCCGAAAGGCTAAAGTTTTTACCATTTCAGCCGAAAATTAAGGGTCGAGTTGATAACCTTTTCAGCATGGCAAACTAGGGTTACATATGAAAGTGTTAATGGTTGAGGATTCAGAGGATGACGCATGTCTCCTATGCGCAGAGCTTACTAACGCCGGGAATGACCTAACATATAAGCGTGTTGAATGTGATTTAGAGATGCAAGCTGCCTTAGAGGAATCTGATTGGGATATCATTATTGCTGATCATTCCATGCCCTCCTTCAGCTCCATTGATGCGCTAGATGTATTAAAGAAAAGTGGTAAAGATATTCCGTTCATAATTTACTCCAATGTCATTAGCGAACAAATGGTAGTTTCTGCTATGAGTCACGGAGCGCACGATTATATATTTAAGGGAAATTTTTCCCGCTTGCTCCCATCTATAGTGCGCGAGATGAAAAATGCGAATATCCGTCGTGCTAAACAGGAAGCTGACAGCCATATTTATCAATTGGCCTACTTTGATGAGCTGACTGGTCTTCCTAAGCGCAATCTGTTTTGTGAAAAATCATCATTAATGCTACCGGGATTGGTGGATTCTAGGAATACCCCCACAATTGCAGCAATGTATTCTATCTACATGAATCATCTGATGCGAATTAACAATACATATGGGTACGCGGTTGGTGATACATTAATTCAGCAGTTAGCATATCGACTCAGTGATTGTGTGGAAGATAGCTGTTTATTGGCTCGAATCGGAGGTAACAAGTTTGCGTTTTTTAAGCGTAATATAAGTGACCACTGTGAAATTCAGAAATTTGCAGACCGCATTATGGAATCCATTACTTCTCCATTTATTATTGATAGGCTGGAGTTTTATGTCACTCTAAGTATTGGAATATCTGCTTACCCGGATGGTGGTAATGATGCGTCAACGCTATTAGGAAACGCTGAAAGCGCTAGATCTCT
>JAZFYA010000047.1:0-9899 GCA_036443315.1 Pseudomonadales bacterium | reverse complement strand
GTCGATGCCATGAGCACCACTTTTGATAATATTACTATGCCGACGCTATTTATCGCCGGCGAGCAAGATCAAATTATCGGTAAAGCGGCGGTGGAAGCCGCTGTGGATAAAATCCCCAATGCCAAGGTAGAGTGGCTGGCAAGATGCGGTCATTTTCCCCAGGTTGAACGCGCTGAACAATTTGTTTGGCTTACCCAAAACTTTTTGAATAACCTTTAAAGTCAATAACCCTAGGAGAGAGCAATGGAATTTGCTGAACACTATGACGTTATCGTCATTGGTAGTGGGCCGGGTGGTTCCGTATGTTCCACCTATCTAGCACAATCGGGAAAAAAAGTACTGTGCCTTGAGAAATCCAAGTTTCCCCGTTTTCACATTGGTGAGTCTCTCACCGGCAGCGCGGGGCAGATCATTAAAGAGCTTGGCTTAGTTGAGGATATGAACCGGTTGGATTTTCCACAAAAACCGGGTGTGACCGTTATTGGCAACAATGCCAACAGTGAATTTTTCGTACCGGTTCTCAATCCTACTTGGCAGGTCAGACGATCGGATTTCGATGACCTTCTCTATAAAAGGGCCAGCCAGAGCGGGGTAATACAGCGCACCGGGATCGCTACCGATGTCATCAAGGATGGGGAAAAAATTGTCGGTTTAACGTATAGACACGATGGACAGACAATTAACGCCAAAGCCACAGTGGTGGTAGATGCCAGTGGCCAGGGTGCCTTTTTGTCTAAAAAGAAAATAGCCGGAGAGCGAAAAATCGATTCGTTTTCCAGGCAAATCGCCTTTTACACGCACTATGAAAACGTCGAACGAGACCCTGGCGCATTTTCTAAAAACACCAGTATCTTTTATTCTGACGTTCTCCATTGGGCTTGGATCATTCCCATATCGAGCACCGTCGACAGCTTGGGTATCGTTATCCCCGTGGAGGTCTTTCGCGAAAAGTGTAAAACCCCAGAAGCGGCGCTGCAATGGGGTTTAGATTCAATTAATCCTGAACTCACTCGCCGTTTTGCCAATGCCAAGCAGGTAGAAAACGTTCGGGCCATGGCGGACTACTCCTATAGAATTGAGCCCTATGTTGGGGACGGCTGGTTGTGTATTGGCGATGCCCATCGATTCCTCGATCCTATCTTTTCTTTCGGCGTATCCTTCGCTATGTTGGAAGGTCGAAAATCAGCGCAAGCCATTTGCCAAGTTCTCGAGGGCGAGCATTGGCAATCGCCTTTCTATGAATTCAGAGACTGGAGCGATACGGGTCAAGACATTGCCTGTGATTTGATTCAATATTTCTGGAAGTACCCGGTATTTTTTGGTTATCAAATGCAAAACACGGTATTGAGAAGAGAAGTGATTCGCTTATTTGGAGGAGAATGTTTTGAACCACAGTCGATGACAGCGCCGGCTATTTTTCGCAAGGGGTTGATGGAAGATGCCAAGCCAGCGGAAACAGTCGAATCATCCCCCAACGAGCGTGAAGTGGCGATGATTTAGGGCGATCCAATACGGCTAAGGTAGCCTCTATGACGACAGGGAAACACATCAGAATTACTTTTGAACTGCGGATTGTTATCGCGGTGCTGGGTGTGTGGCTAGTGACGCTGTATCTGGCGGTTAATACTAAGACCTCGCCGGTAGCGAAGAAGCTTCCGCCGTTAACATATTTGTATCGCTGGTCATTCTGATCGATGGGTTGGTGGTTCTATACAGCGCTGGCTAATCGCCCTGGAGTATAATTAAGAGGATAAACGAGTGGACTTTTCCTGGCAACCTGAGACCTTGGAGATCTACGAACAAGCACTAAAATTTGGTGCGTCCCTAGGCTTCAAGGGCACGTCAGAAGCCGAGTTCGATTACCAGCAATGGGCAAGGCTCGGCGAGTTTGGGGCCTTTGGCCTGCCCATAAAAGAAGAATTTGGTGGCAGTGGTCTCAGTGCCTTAGCCACTGTCAAGGTGCTAGAGGCTCTGGGCAAAAGTGTCCCTGACACCGGCATTTTGTTTGCCGGTGCCGCCCATACCTTTGCCTGCATTATGCCGATTTACGAACAGGGCAGCGATTATCTTCTCGAGAAATATCTGCCCTCATTGGTATCGGGAAAACGCATCGCCGCCAACGCCATATCGGAAGCGAATGCCGGTTCTGACACGTCCAAATTGGACACCACCGCGCAGAAAGACGGCGAATATTATTTTCTAAACGGTTCTAAATCTTTTGTTACCAATGGTTCTTGTGCCACTGTTTTTATCGTCTATGCAACTACCAACCCCAGTGCAGGCTATCTGGGGCAGAGTGTGTTTGTTCTAGACACAGAAGAAGAAGCACAAGGCCTCACGGTGGCACCGGCTTATGACAAGTTGGGCTTGTCATCGGCGCCCCTCAATCAAATAGTTTTTGATCATTACAGAATCCACAGAAAACAAATGATTGCCAACGAAGGACAGGGGGCAAGAATATTCTCGAAATCGATGCATTGGGAGCGTATTTGTTTATTCGCCATCTTTCTCGGTGTGTTGGAAAGAGATATAGAACAGTGTATCTCGTACGCCAATGACAGAAAGCAACACAAAAAATCCATCGGTCAATTTCAAGCTATTTCACACCGTATAGCCGATATGAAAATCCGCCTAGAAAGTGCACGCTGGCTATTGTATGTCGCCGCTTGGAAAATTGATCAGCAGGAAGTCTCCGCCTTGGATGCGTCAATCTCAAAAGTCGCGATTAGCGAGGCGCTAGTACAATCCGGGTTGGATATCATAAAGATTCACGGCGGTCTGGGTTATATCACGGATAGCGGGATCGATCGCAGCTTGCGAGACGGCATTGGATCTACCATTTTTTCCGGCACCAATGAAATGCAACGAGAACTCATTTGCCACCGTCTCGGTTTAAAACAGTAATTCAAACATTGGAGCAATTATGAAGTTAGTAGCCGATATTCTTCTTCAAGCCGCAGCGCTCCATTCCCAGCGAATAGCCGTGGTCGATGGGGCGCGACAATGGACCTATTGGGAGTTAGACGGTTACGCTAACCAACTGGCCCGATGCCTGCTGACGTTGGGAATTAAAAAAGGCGACCGGGTAGGAGTCTGGATGGAGAAGTCGGGCGAGAGCATCGCCTCCTTTCAAGCCATTTTACGCGTCGGCGCCATCTATGTCCCCCTTGATCCGCTGTCACCCACGGCCAGAATCAATGCCATTATTAGCGATTGCTCAATGAAGGGTATCGTGTTGCTGAACAGTCAATACCTATCCTACGCTGGAGATCAAACCACCTCTCTCGCGTATCTGATATTGGATGGTGTTGCCTCCAGTAGATTAACCCTTGCAAAAGCAGAGATTGAGGCGATGGCTCCCAATCCACTTAGCCAGTGCCACCCGGAAATACTTGAAACCGATCTCGCCTATATCCTATATACATCGGGATCAACGGGAACGCCGAAGGGTGTGTGCATTAGTCACAAAAATAGCCGAGCCTTTATCGATTGGGCCATGAGTGAAATCCAGCCCAATGCTCAGGACCATTTTTCCAGCCACGCACCCTTTCATTTTGATCTATCCGTGTTTGACATTTACGTTTGTATGAGTGCCGGTGCGAGCCTTCATATTGTTTCTGAAAGTATCAGCTACGTCACCAAGCGATTAGTTGAGTTTGTCGCTCAGCACCAGATTAGTATCTGGTATTCCGTACCCACTGCCATTATTCAGATGATGGATTTTGATTTTGACGAGAGCAGACACGACCTACGCATCATCATATTCGCTGGGGAAGTGTTTCCCGTAAAACATCTGTGTACATTGAAAAAACGATTTCCCAAAGCCAGTTTATACAATTTCTACGGTCCTACAGAAACCAATGTCTGCACTTACTATAAAGTCAAAAATGATCCAAAAGATACCCTTCCTATAGGGAGGGTATGCAGCGGTAACTCGGTAAAAGTCGTTAACAATGGAGTGGAGGTTTCTAGCGCAGGACAGGAAGGAGAGCTCCTGGTTAAGGGTGATAGTGTGTTCTCTGGTTATTGGGGCCAACAACATCGCCAAGGTGAATACTATGCAACGGGCGACAAAGTTCGCTTATTGAAGGACGGGCATTTGGCTTATGTGGGACGGCTGGACAACATGGTGAAAATCAAGGGCTATCGTGTTGAGTTGGATGAAATTGAAAAAGTAATGGCAACGGCAGACGCTGTTAAAGAGGTCATCGTCAGCATTGTCGGCGAAGGGATGGCAGCCCTTATCGTCGCTCACGTCGTTCTTTTCGAAGACACTCAATTCAGTTTATTGAAAGCGAAGCAGCTGTGCGCAAAGCATTTACCTCGTTATATGATCGTGAATAAAATCCACTATCTAGAGAGCTTTCCCAACAATAGCAATGGCAAGGTTGATCGACAAAAGCTGTATGAGTTGACTGCTCAGGAAGCGGTGTCCTGTGAAGCGTCAATGTAAATGTTATTCGCTTCGCTGGGTAGAAGGGATCATTGAATTTGATAGGCAGTCCACTGAGACCCAAGCCGCATAACTGCATCTATCTAATAGAGAACATGCACTGAAAAATCATGGAAGACTTTTTCAACACTTAGGGTTTGTCCCAACACAATTTAATTTACAGGGCAGTCACCATCAGGAACGGCGTCTTCTTCATTGACGAACTCTAGCCCAATACCTTTATTATCTAATCGAACAATGCGCATTTTTAGTGCTGGCGCATCGCCGCCTATCCCCTGAACCTGTATCTCAACACATTCGCCAATATTCGGTAGCGAATGTCCTTCGGCAAAAATATAAGCGCCGCCATCGGAAATATCACCCGTATGTAAACCAAGCTCTCCTACTTCCGGGTGGGAAAATTTTACTTCTGCACGCAGTTTAGTGTGTATATATTCTCGTTTATTTTTACCTGACACCTTGCTTGCCTTATCATTATGGATTTTCATTTACCCGTCACAGATTAGCACAACGTTGTCCGATACACTTAAAACTGAGGATACCAAGAGCTTAAATTGCGCTATCGTCATGCCCCTATTAATTTAACAAAAAGTAATTTAGCAAAAAGCCGCACTTCCACAATAATGCGACTTTTTCAAATCACTATAAAGAAATTTAAGCCAATAACGGAGCAATCACTAAACTAACAATCGCCATCACATTGATCAGGATATTCATCGCCGGTCCGGAGGTATCCTTGAAAGGATCACCCACCGTATCACCTACCACAACAGCTGTATGGACATCAGATCCCTTGCCGCCCAAATTACCTTTTTCAACATATTTCTTGGCATTATCCCAGGCGCCACCTGCATTGGCCATCATCAGCGCCATCAACACACAGCAGATCAACGCCCCACCGAGCATCCCACCCAAGGCAGCGGGTCCCAACAGAAAGCCAATCACTACGGGTGAACCCACCGCCAAAACACCGGGCAACACCATTTTACGCAGCGCTGCCTGGGTGGCGATATCAATACAACGCTCGCTATCCGGTTTCGCAGTACCTTCCATCAAACCGGGGATTTCTTTAAATTGACGACGGATTTCCTTGATCATATCAAAGGCCGCATCACCTACCGCACGCATGGTGATCGCACTCACCAGAAACGGGAAGAGACCACCAATAAACATACCCATTAGCACTAATGGATCACTGATATCGAGGGTGAAGCCATCAACTTTCTGCTCAATCACCTCGATATAGGCAGCAATAATTGCCAATGCCGCCAGCCCAGCAGCACCAATAGCAAAGCCCTTACCAATCGCCGCGGTAGTATTGCCCACTTCATCCAAGCCATCAGTAATCTGACGAACGTCCTCACCCAATTTCGCCATCTCGGCAATACCACCAGCGTTATCTGCCACGGGTCCATAGGCATCAATGGCCATGGTAATACCGACCGTGGCCAGCATACCCACAGCGGCAATCCCGACACCAAACACACCGGCACCCTCCGGTAATAACCAGCTGGTTAGACCGATGATGGCGGCAATGGTAAGCGCTGGAATCACCACAGATTCCATCCCTACCGCTAGACCAGCGATCATTACCGTAGCAGGGCCTGTTTCCCCCGCCTTGGCAATAGTCTGTACAGGTCCGCCTCCGGTATAGTGCTCTGTCACCAAGCCAATGATAATACCACCCACAGCACCACAGACTACACACAGCCAGACACTTTGCGGCAAGCCCATAGCGTCCAGCAAAAACCAGGATGTTAAGATAAACAAGATAGTTGCGCCAATCGTGCCCATTCTTAGTGCCAAGGCCGGTGCTTTGCTGACAGATAAGCGAACCAGCACAATACCGGCTATTGAGCACAGCAGGCCCAATGAGGACAGCGCCAATGGGCTAAACATCAGCTGCTCCCTAGCCCCCCCCAAAGCAGTAACGACCGCCGCTGACATGGCAGATGCAATAGCAATAGTCGCGATCATCGCACCACAGTATGACTCGAAAATATCAGAGCCCATCCCGGCCACATCACCCACGTTATCACCCACATTATCGGCAATGACACCGGGGTTGCGGGGGTCATCTTCAGGAATTCCTGCTTCGATCTTACCCACAAGATCGGCTCCTACATCAGCACTTTTAGTGAAGATCCCCCCTCCCACGCGGGAGAATAAAGCGACAGTAGACGCACCCATACCAAAACCGTGAATCGCATTAGCATGCTCCGGATTAGAACCAAATAGCAGATATAGCGTACCCAGTCCCAGTAAGCCCATAGCAGCCACAGTCAGCCCCATAATCGAGCCGCCGTAAAAAGCCACACTGAGGGCCGCCCCAGCACCTTGGGTACTCGCAGCCACAGTCGTCCGCACATTAGCTTTGGTCGCGGTGTACATACCAATATAACCAGCACTGGCAGAACATAGGGCACCCACCACAAAGGCCAGGGGCGTGTGCCAATCCTGAAAACCGATGTACAAACAGACGGTGATAACGAGCGCAAATATTGACAGTACGGAGTACTCACGGCGCATAAACACCATCGCCCCGGAGTGGATCAACGCGGCTATTTCCGCCACAGCGCCTTCACCGGGTGAGTAACTTTTTACGATTTGATAAACTACGAAGGCTGCAACCAGCCCAAAACCACCGAGAATTGGCGGCAACAACAATACATCCATCATAAGAACCCCTATTTTGTTATTTTCAAACATTAAAAGTCACGATGGTCTACTGCAGACTCACTGCTTTACTGCCAATCGCCACATCAATCGCCACATCAATCGCCACATAGAGTACAGTGCAGAAAACACCGCTATGGCCAATCGGCAATGACAACACTGAATCAATTACCAATGTAATACCCAGCTACTGATAGCCATTCTAGGCCTCTTACACTCTATCGGCAAACTCAGTAATAACTTTGAGGAATTAGCTAACATGGGTACAATCCATCCTCACCATTCTCCCTCCCCGGCAGCTTATTGAAAAGTCATGGACTAAATAGACTGTGTGTCAGCCTGTCAGCATGGTAGAATCGCGCGCCAAATTTTCATCTCTGGCCACATTATCAGCTAGGAGCTTGTCCGAGAATAGAAAACCTACTGCGAAAGCGCGCTCCCTCGCAACAACGCCTATTCATGGACAAGTTCCTAGATAACCCTTTGCAGTAAGAGAAATTATTATGAGTTTTGACCTAGTACTCCGTCAACTTTGAATTGATGAATAAAGTGATTTTAATTTAATCTTCCCATTATTGGTGAAGAGCTCAGAATTCAGCTGATATATCTATCATTTCAAAGTTGATGGAGTACTAGTTCCGTCTGGTAAAAATTTTACCGGAGGATATCAATGTAATTATCGAAATTCCATTGAATGACGACCCTATCAAATACGAAGTTGATAAAGACTCCGGTGCCATCTTTGTAGACCGCATGCTGGGAACAGCCATGCACTATCCCTGCAACTATGGCTATGTGCCACACTCTCTCTGTGGTGATGGCGATCCTGTTGACGTACTGGTGGTGATGCCGCTAGCGTTGATTCCCGGCTCAGTCGTCTGCTGTCGCCCAATCGGCGTCCTGAAAATGACGGATGAATCAGGGGAAGATGCCAAAATAATCGCAGTACCGGTTGATAAGATAACCACTCTGTACCGTGGCATAGAATCAGTCCGTGATTTACCGCCTATTACGCTAGACCAGATTGCTCACTTCTTTGAACACTACAAAGATCTGGAAGAAGGCAAGTGGGTAAAAATTGATGGCTGGGAAGGCCCTGAAGCCGCCCGTCAGGAAATTATCGCCTCTGTAGAAAATTTCAAGACAAGCTCAGAAAAACCCAACTTTTAAGTCTGGGTTTATTCGACGCCATCTTCAGCTAAGGCCTGCTCACCAGGAACAAATGCTTGCAGGCAAAAAATTAGCCGGCCTTTTTGATTCTAGGTATTGAACCTATTAACTTCCTGTAAAGCTTCGAGTTTTTTCCAATAAGCTTATGCTTGGCGTAAGTCTCTATAGCACGGCGCCAAGCTTGCTCTTTACCATGAGCATTAAGCGAAAAGCTGGTACAAACAATCTTCTGTTCCAGCTCAGAAGCAATTCCGATTTGGAAAATAGGTGTTACTGTTCCGCTCTTTTCGGTTTTTAGCAAATAACTGATGCCTTTAACCGTACCATCGAGGTTAAAACAGCGCTGACCTTTCAGTTGCTTTTTAACTCGCTGTTGCTCATTGACTAACGCTTCGTCCCGGTCCTGTGCTTCCAGCAATACTTGCTTTCTTAACCTGGGCCCCATCCGTTTTCCAGCCTTTTTCAGTGAGAAATATTCCTGATACAACTTCCCATTCACTGTGCGCCGCACCCGGTAACCATAGAAGGCTTCGTTATCTAATAATTTTACGCTCACTTTATGTCCTCTAGCATCTGTCTAGACAATGCTTTTACAGGTTCTTGTCTATTAAATTATTACAACCGTGTTTTAAAAACTGCGTAATTATGCTACCAAGAATTCACATATTCAATAGTATTATGTTGTGTCATAACATTTATATCAAGGCTCATCTACATCAAGACCCAACTATATCAAGAGTCAATGATTTGTTGGTTCATATTCAATGCAGGCTGATCATCAACAGGTCGACCGGTTATTTTCGCTGGCACTCCCGCCACAGTGGTATGAGCCGCCACATCTTCAAGCACCAAGCTACCGGCCGTTATTTTTGCTCCTTCGCCAATAGAAATATTCCCAAGTAATTTGGCACCGGCACTAATTAAAACACCCTCTGCAATTTTCGGATGGCGCGCACCCTCTGCACTACCACAACCACCGAGCGTCACTGAATGTAATAATGAAACGTCATTACCTATTACTGCTGTTTCACCAATCACCACACCGGTAGCGTGATCTATCATAATTCCCCAACCCAATTTTGCCGCTGGATGGATATCTACATCAAAAATCGTAGAAATTCTGTTTTGTAAGAAAAGCGCCAAATCATAGCGCTCTTTTTGCCATAACCAATGGCCTATACGGTAGGCCTGCAACGCATGAAAACCCTTGAAATAGAGGAAAGGCATAGAATACTGATCGCAGGCAGGATCTCGTCTATAGTAAGCTTCAAGATCATGGTAGATGCTATTAATAATGACCGGATTATCCTCTATGGCCTCGGTAAAGACCTGTTGAATCAACATTCCCGGAACAGTACCAGTCGACAATTTTGAAGCTATATGAAAACCTAAAGCTGAACCCAGCGACGAATGATTTAATATACTGGAGTGGTAAAAACTTGTCAGCACGGGCTCCTTCTCACTTTGTATTTCTACCTCTGCAACAATGGCAGACCAAATACGGACCGCTAAATCTGCTAATTTTTGATTAGTCATAAAATTGATTGCCCAAGTAGTAGTCGCCTATATTCAGACGGATACAACTCGGTTGGCACCTTAA
>JAZFYA010000046.1:0-9621 GCA_036443315.1 Pseudomonadales bacterium | reverse complement strand
TTGAAAATAGATTATAGGTAAATATATTTTTGATGCGACTCAGAAATAGTTGGCGTGCGGACGTATATTTCTGATTGAGGTGTGGCTAGCCCTCTATAAGTTATTGATTATGTTTGTTAAAAAATGGGTACTGACGGACTCTGAAATTAATATACGGCTGAAGGATATACGGATCTGCGCCGTTGAATAAACTGTTATGCCTCGCAAGCTCCTACTCTATACTACTGTAAATGGAGCTGATAGTATTTATCTATGAAAACATCACTTGACCATCTATCAGAACATATACAGGACGAAATTCGTTGTGTAGCTGAAATTATCCAGGAAGAAGCTGAACCCGGTATGACTATCCTGTTCGGTAGCTATGCCCGAGGGAACTGGGTCGATGAACACTATGAGGAAGACGGTATTTTACACCATGTGCAAAGTGACTTTGATTTGTTAGTGATCACTGACACAACCCAACAGGCCATCAAAATAGAGCGTAACAATAACCTGCAAAAACGCTTGGAGAAAGAGATCCACACGCCTGTCAATCTGATTGCACACGATATTGGTTTTGTCAATAAACGTCTTAGGAAAGCTCAGTATTTTTTTTCGGAAATAGAGAAGGAGGGCATTGTCCTGTTCAATATGAGTCAATTTGAGTTGGCAGAAGCAATAGAATTAAGTCCTAAAGAGCGCAAGAAGTTAGCTGAAGAAGACTTTGAGGGTTGGTTTACTGGCGCAATAGATTTTTATGAAGGGTTTGAGTTTTATATGGAAAAGGAGAAAAACAGTAAAGCCGCTTTTCTCTTGCATCAGTCCACTGAATTTCTGTACAACACGTTCTTATTGGTTTTTACTCGTTTCATCCCCAACACACACGTTTTAAGAAAACTAAGAAAACGTGTCAATAGTATTGAACCTAAATTTCTTAATGTTTTCCCTCAATGCACTGAACAAGAAAAACAATGTTTCGATTTATTGAACGAAGCGTATGTTAGAGGCCGTTATAAGCCAAGCTATTCCATTACGAAAGAACAATTGTCTTGGTTGGCAGAGCGAGTACGCTATTTACAACAGTTAACCGAAACGTTGTGCAAAGAAAAGATTGCCGATTTCGAGTCAGAGCCAATGACTAAAGGCATAACAAAAACGGATAAAATGCTATAATTTAATGGTTATGAAAATATATATGGATAATTGTTGTTTGAATCGGCCTTTTGATGATCAGACTGACCCCCGTGTTCGTCTGGAATCTGAGGCGGTAAAAACTATATTGACTTTTTTTGAGAAAGAAATATGGGATTTTGCTACTAGTGATATCCTTAAGTTTGAGATCGATAATACATCAGATGAACAAAGGCGAAATAATTTATATAGCATATATGATTTAGCAAAAATAAATATAAAATTAACTGATTCCATTAAAAATAGAGCCAAACAATTTGAAGGGTTAGGAGTACAAGCATTTGATGCTATGCATCTAGCCAGCGCCGAAAATAATGCTGATATTTTTCTGACAACTGATGATCGCTTTGTAAAAAAAGCCGAAAGAATAAGTGACTTAAAAACTGAAATATATAACCCATTAAAATGGTTAAATGAGGTTCTATGATGAATACAAATTATCAAACAGATTATGAAATACAAAAGACTGCTTTTGCTGTTTTACGAAAAAGCTTAGGAGTAACCAACCTGATCAGATTTATGCAGAAATATGATAAGGGATACGGAAATTACACAACTGATAGAGATGAATGGCAAAAGGAATATACTGTCGACAAATTATTTGAGAAAATTAATAAAAAAAATGCATAACAGACTGTTATGCATTTCGAGATAGAGGAAGAGGAAAAATGAAATTTAAACTATTAATTATGGTTGTATTAATATTGGCGTCTCTTCAAGTTTACGCTCAGAAATCCCCCGAAGTTAATGAGGCATAGTTAAAAGCGATAAGCGGGGCTATTGCTCAGCAAATGAGTGCAGACCCAGCCGATATACAGAAGAGAATACGCGCCTCTCTCATCACCCAACGCGAAATGATTAAGGTCAGATTGGAAGCTATGTCTGATCCAGGAACTGCACAATTGTTAGCTAAATTTTCAAGAACATATTTCAAAGCACTTATTAAGGAAGGATTTACAACTGAAGAGGCTATGCAGTTAGTTTTATCTGTTGGAATACCACCTCTCCGCTAAGCGTAGTCAAATGTTTGATTTGCATAACAAGCACCTGCTGCTGACTCCGGCGCTAACGCGCCTCCGCAGTAGAGGTGAGCGTTAGCTTCTCAATAAAAAATTTGACATGTAGTACTATTCTAGTATCATTAATTATATGCCAAAGAAAATACGTGAATTAATATCAATGCTAGAAAAGTCAGGCTTCTCTAACCGGGGAGGCAAGGGCAGCCACCGAAATTTTCTTCATCCCTCTGGAGTTAAGGTTACTGTTTCTGGAAAGCTTGGCAATGATGCTCTGATATATCAAGAGAAAGAAGTTAAGTTAAAAATTGCAGAGGCTAAAAAATGAAAATTGCAGATCAATATATAAAATTAGTAGAGTGGTCAGAAGAAGATCAGTGCTATGTGGGGTCTTCTCCAGGGTTTATTGGCCCTTGTTGTCATGGCACAGATGAGACTAAAGTTTATAAACAGCTTTGCGGTATTGTTGAAGAGTGGGTGGATATCCATCAGCAAGAAGGGCTTCCTATGCCAGAATCATTCGTTAGTAAATCGTTTTCAGGTAAATTTGTTGTTCGTGTAGGAAAAGATTTACATAAAGCACTGGCAATTAAAGCAGCAAAGTCTAACGAGAGTCTTAATCATTTTTGTACTAACACACTTCAAAACTCTATCCGACAGCAAAGCTAACAAAGCAATACACGCGACTAGCGCGTGATTGCGGCGTTAGCGAGACACCTCTGGACACCTCTCACCTCTGGGACAGACACTCACCACCGCTTAAAAGTTCACCCCTTGCCATTTGCGCAATAATGGTATATTTTCTATACCATGAAGTCCTTTGAATTTGATCGTAAAAAGAGCTTAGCGAATCTTGATAAACACGGCATTGACTTTGTTGATGCCCAGGCGCTCTGGTGTGACCCTGATTTAATTGAAGTTCAGGCGAATTCAGCTGATGAGCCGCGCTTTCTAGTCATCGGATATATCGAAAAAAACCTTTGGTCAGCGGTAATAACGTATCGAGGTGAAAAGGTCCGAATAATTTCTGTAAGGCGTTCCCGCCAAACTGAGGTAGAACTTTATGAAAGCTAAAGATTTTGATAAAAAATTCGATGATGATAAAACTGATATTATTGATGATATTGATCTGTCTACAATAAAGAGACCTAACCAAGCACAGAAAAGAGTCAATGTCGATTTTCCAACTTGGATGATTGATTCCCTCGATAAAGAAGCAAAGAGAATAGGTGTAACACGCCAATCAATTATTAAGGTATGGTTGGCAGAGCGCCTTGAACACGCCGCTTTTAACAAACAGCTCCAAAATGACTCCGGCGCTGACGCGCCTACGCATTTGAGCTGAGCGTTATGACTCTTATGATAGGGTAATACCTGAAAAGCACACAAATTTATTTACACCCTCCCGAATCGGGCATGATTAAGTCCATTAAAAAGAAAAAGGTTTTTTTAGCCCTTAAAAATAAGGAAAGTAATTGCTTGAAAAAAAATGTATGTGTACGGAAAATACTTAACAGAATATCAATCAAACCTCGTTACACTACGGAGCTTGCACCCCTTTAAAGAAAGAAATCTCGGAGGCTTGCCTCCGAGTCAACGCTAGCTGCAAAAATTCCGGTTGACGTTTAATAACATTAGTTCCCCTCCGTCTGTTAAGATTCTCTCATAATTTTATATATGTTGTTTAACATATATAAAATTATGAGAGAATGTAAGTCCATTTATACCAATACAGATTTCAGGAGCAATTATGTCTAAATTTATCTTAGCCTTTCATGGCGGAATACAGTTTAAAACACCCGAAGACGGTGCAGCCCATATGGTCAAATGGAAGCAGTGGAACCAAGGCCTTGGCGATGCAGTTGTTGACCCAGGTATGCCAGTAGGCCCCTCAAAAACCGTTACCGCCGATGGTGTTGTCGACGATGGAGGATCTAACCCTATTTCCGGTATTACAATTCTTCAAGCGGATACTTTCGAGGCCGTGCTGGAGATGGCGGGACGCTGCCCTCATGTTGACATCGGTGGCACGATAGAGGTCGCTGAAGCAATGCAAATGGACGTTTAAATGGACACACTATAAAGGCACAAAATGAAAGGCACAAAATGAATTCTATTATTGAAATAATTCCACAGTTATTGTCGTATCAACTGTCGTTTTTAGCGTTGGCAGTCTTATGTTTGTCTGTTTTGGTTCAAAATTTTTTGACAGCACCATTAGCATTTTTAAAAGAGCAACAAGTGCCGGGCATGCCATTGAAGGGAGATCACACTCTTCGTAGCTTTCGTGTTTTGCGTACTTATGCAAATTCGGTGGAAAATCTGCCCACTTTTGGTTTGACGCTTTTCATCGCTATATTGATTGGAGTTGGGCCATCATTGGTCAATGGGTTAGCTGTAATCCATGTTGCCTTTAGAATAGCTTTTTGGGGTGTATATTATGGAGGCATTGGCAAAGTTGCAGGTGGCCCTAGAACGCTTTGCTATGTTGGTGGTTTGATTTCCAACATCGTTTTAGTATGTGCCTGTATCTATACGTTTGTGAAATAACTCAAAAGCTAATCTGCTTTTCCTCTATAGAGATCACAGCCTCCTTTTGGCTTTGCTGTGTCTCTACCACTCAGTCAAGCATAAATACTGTTTAGCAGCGCATATAACAAACAGCCAGGACGGCCCCTCTAATCTCACCCTAAGCTCTTTATCTATCGATAATATTTTTCCTTCCTTCCCCTCTCCAACATTTCTGCTTCTCTAAAAAAATGACATTGAAGAACAAAAAATGTTGCAAACTGCCCATTTGTGTCACTGTCTAACTCAATGTTTTGTCTTTCTTATAACGGCTTTTGGTATTTTCAAAAATGACCTCACCACCTCGTTATAACTAATTTTATATAGCTCAGGTTTTTTCTTAATCTTATTCAGCACTTAGCTCAATACGTGAGATATTTAACACGCCGACTGTGACGCACGTCAAAAAGCGGCATCCATTATGCAGGCTACCTGATGCACTTCAAGTGTAGCGATATTTATCGCAAGAAGGAGACCGGCGACACTTCCTTCGTGTATAACCGACTGCCTTTTGCAGTCGGATCTCTCCACGAAATGGCAAAACCGCAGAAATGTGGTGACGCAAAGCCAGTGCCCTACATCAAGCGTCGTATCTTACGCGCGCATGAAAGGGTCGAACGGTTATCGAATGGAGCAGATCTTTGGCTTTGTCCATTTTTCCGCTCATGCGCCGATTTATCAGGATATTTTCTTCTCTGAGCGGAGTGGGTTTATGAACAACAACCTTGCAAGATCCTTTAGTGGGGCCAGGCATCTTTTACTTGGCCTGCTGCCTAGCCTCGCCATGTCTTATGCCAGCGCCGAAGCGCTGCTAAACCCCAATCAGCTAAGTGGTACGGTACGGTTTACTAACACTAACCCGCTGATTCAGCAGGTGTTAACTGATCAGGGCATAGGCGCTGCGTATATGCGCGCTGACAGTCTCTACATGACACCGGTGCTGAATAACAGCATGAATCTTTATCTGGACGGCGGTAGCCAGTTTGACTACCAGATGACCGTTGAGTCTGCGACTGACGGCATTCAATATGCTGTCAGAGCTGATCTTCGACTGGACGGACGCATGGAACGTTATGTGATCAGCCCTCAAACATCGGCAGCTGTTTATCCAGAACCTAGTGCCGATACACAGGCAGATATCAACCAATGCGCCGCCATGACCGATATACGTTTTGTCGATACAAGCGGTGCCCCAGTCAGTGTCAGCGGCGGTTATATCCACGCGTGGAAAATGGTCGGCAGCTATTCACGTATACAGGCGCAGGACTTTGCCATCAAGAACGGCAGCAGTCAGGACTACCTGTTGATCGAAGGAGACGGTAGTAATTACCGCATGGATATCATTTACGATTTTGGTACTGATTTTTATGTCGATAAAGTACGCAACCTTTGCCAAGTAACTTTTACTGCGCAATGTGATGAAGTGATTCCGGTCGAATGTGTGGTTGACGGTGGCCCCATCGAGTTCGGTAAAATCATCGGCAGTGTTGGTGTATTGGGCGAGACGGTGGTGAATCAAAATCACCTGACACGCATGGTCGCCACCTACGGCCCGCTGCGCAATCAACGCTATGACCATGTCGCTGGCGCAGGCCTCTTTGACCTGCAAAATCTTGTGCCTAGCACCGCTGTTGACCCTGCGCAGGGGTATATTGTTTACGGTGAGATGGGCATAGGCACCGGTTACGGCTTTCAATATTTGCGCACGGCGTTTCTTTATAGTAATAATGGCACGGTGATGGTTAACCCTGGGCAAACCACCGATCTTGCCGATACGTTTGTGTTGGACCCAGGTTATGTCATCGGCAATATCGAATTGGTGGGGGCGGACAAGACCAACAGCGCCTTGGAGCATATTTATCGCGATGCCGACATCGACACTAACGCCGATGGCATTCCCAACAATATTTATGTTTCTGCTAGCCATATCAATGCCTATGGCATCGGGCAAAAACCGGTGGACGCTCAGTATGACAACAACGGCGGCTATAGCCGTACTGGTTTTGCCGGTGCTTACAATGCCACTAGCGGTACCTTTTCGGGTGACTACCGGCTGGCCTTAGGCGGGCTGAAAGGTGATTCTTCTATCTGGGCGATGAATGACCTGGTGTTGCGCTTTGACAATGTCCGTCAACGTACCAGTGAAGAGCCTTATCACAGCGCCTATATGAGTGTGCATAACAATGAAGTGGCTTATCGTCAGGTCGATCCGGGAAAAACCCAGCAGCTAGATTACAATTACTGCTTTAACGATATCCAGTTAACGTATCGCTCCTTAGCCGGCAAATTTTATAATCCTCGCCTACGTGCCAATGGTCGCTACCAAGGTGAAGATTATCGTGGCCAGCTGGTCGATTATCGCACTTCAGTGAGTTACGCTCGTGGACTGCCGCTAAACCAATTAGCCGCTGCCAGCAGCGGAATGGTGACCTTGACCTTGCCACAGGGACAATATGACATCACCCCGCAAGTCACCGCCATTAATCCAGACGGCAGCCAGACCAATACCGAACTTCCCGCACTAAGCTTGGAACTAGGGTGTGGACAAGTGATTAAGGCCTCAACCGAGGTGCAGGTCAGTATTGCTGACCTGCCTCAGCAAACTGACAACGCCAACATCACCATCAGCGGCACCATCAATGCCAATGCAGCGGTGAGCACTATCGACTATGTACACAATGCGCACAGCCCAGTCAGTATTTGTGCCAATGGCGATTGCGCCGCTAACGGTGAATACAGTGCCGATGTAACGCTAGATCAGGGCGAAAATAAGATTACCGTTACCGCAAACACCGGTGACGGCGCACAGGCATCGGTCAGTTTTCAAATTGAATACAACGCAGAGCAACCGCCAGCACCGCTAAGATTGTCAAAATGCAGTGATCTTCGTGTTGTGGCTGCAAACGGTGTCAGTGCAACAGTCAGTTTTACCCCCGTTGCCAGCGGTGGGTGTTCCACTGCCACCATCAGCTGTGACAGTCAATCAGGCTCACTCTTTGCCATCGGCAACCACACTGTCAGTTGTAAAGCGAATGATGAGTGCGGACAAACGGCCCAATGTGACTTTGCCATCAATGTTGTAGCGCCTAAAGTCGATAAGTCAGGCACCAACTGTAACCGCGATAAAGATGTTAGCGTGCAACATAGCTTAGGTAAAACCCTGCTTTGGCCGCCGCATCATAATCTTGTCGATGTCCAGCAAAGCCTGACTCTAAAAGCCGATTGTGATCAGCTACAGGGACAAATAAGCCAGTGGCAAACCGGTGTTGAAGTCTGGAGTAATGAACCTGAAACTGCGAGTAATGATAACGGCGGGGACGATAGTGGTAATTTCGCACCTGACGCTAAAGAAGCTGACAAGGTTTTACGTTTACGGGCAGAGCGTCACGGCAGCGGCAATGGTCGAGTCTATCTACTCATTGGTTTCGGGGCAGATAAGGGCGATCGCTTTGCAACAAGCTGTGAAGTAGTGGTTGTTCCTCACAGTAATAAATCAGCGAGCATTGCCGCGGTATCAATCATGGCGAGCAAAGCTAAATACTACTGCGAGGAAAATAACGGCGCCGCACCTGAGGACTTCTATCAACACGGCCTTAGTGCCGAGATAGGGCCAAAGCAATAGCTTAGCGGTTTAATCGACACACGTTTGATTTATTACAGGTACACTTAATTTTACAGGTACATAGCGATGAAAAACTTACTTCAATACTTCTTAATCAGTGTTTTACTCCTCCTCACTGCCTGTGGTGGTGGCGGTTCAAGTAACAACAGTAGCCAGGGCCAAGTAGTCGTTACTACGACGGCTAACTCAACATCGAAGGCGGTAACCGTTGAAGCCGACGTGAGTCCTCTAGGAGGGGGAATCAATCAGACTGAAGTCACAATAGAAACCACATCAAGCATTACCATCTCCTGGACACCACCGGCAATGAATGCCAATGGAGATCCTCTGGATCCCTCAGAGATAAGTGGTTACGAAATCTATTACTCTTCTGAAGATTCCACTGCAAGCGGTGGAGATATTGTCTATGTTGACTTGGGCACTACCACAGAAATGACTATAGACGACCTATCTCCCGGCACTTACCAGTTTTCGATTAGTGCAATCGAAAGTGGTAGTTGACCACTGCAAACAGCTCATGTCTTACACGGGGCAAAGCGTTAACAACACGGAACCTGTTGAAGACGTTGCGCCAATCGTTGTCAAAGATCAGAGTATGGTGGCGAGAAAAGCTAAGGGAAAAAAATAATTATAATCGATCTTTCTTCAAATCTATGGCGAACTTTGCGGTTCGCCATTTTGGTTTATAGGGACTGGCTTAGTCTGCTGCAGCAAGAGTGCCTGTACCGGCTCATCCGCCGGTTCATCCCAAAGACAAGCGTTAAATGCCAACCACCACCCCGTCATGCCAGCCACCATCCCGTCATGCCAGCCACCACCCCGTCATCCCGCGGCTTGACCGCGGGATCCATGGCAGGACACGAAAATGCAAAAGTATAAGAGTGCCTGACCCGGCTCATCCGGCTCATCACCATGGTTTGATCACTTTTGCCGATGAAGCCATGTAACCTTGTCGCGCTTTGCTAAATAAAGGGGACGAGAAATAAAGGGAGAAATAAAGGGGACGGAGGGATTAAAAAACAACCAGGACAAGCGGGTGCAGTGTAGTGGTAGACCTGGACCCGCAGGAGATGGTTGATCAAAAGATAATCCCTCCGTCCCCTTTTTCCCCGAGGGGTATGAGCAATCTTCAGCGGGACATCAGGCCCCCTGTGTCAGGATAGATGTCGCCCTTTTTGAAAATCACCAGACAGAGGGCGTAGTGAGTGAAAAATGACACATTGTTCACCAGAACACAGAGAA
>JAZFYA010000045.1:0-15275 GCA_036443315.1 Pseudomonadales bacterium | reverse complement strand
CCCCGGCGCTCCAGCAACACCTTTAAACGTGGCACTACCGCGTTTTTCTTCCCCCTCTCCCCGTGCCACAATCGAGCCGGTGGCCTGAGCATGGGCAATCACCCCGGCCAGCTGTGCAGACACCGTCGCCAAAAAAGCTTCATCATCCTCATCAAACCGACGCCGCTGCTGCTGTTGGACAATCAACACACCCAGCACTACACGTTGATGAATAATGGGCACGCCGAGGAAAGAGCTATAACTCTCCTCACCAATACCCGGCATATACAGGAACTTGGGATGGGATTTGGCATTTTCCAGATTAATTGGCTCCTCTCTGAGGGCCACCTGCCCCACCAACCCCTCATCGGAAGCCATGGAAACTTTGCCTACAAAATCCTTGTTCAACCCTTCAGTAGCGCTGAACATAAGACGATTAAGAGTCGGCTCACGCAGGTAGATCGAACAAACCTCGGTGCCAATAGCTTCCCGCACTCGAGCCACAGTGATATCCAGCACCGCCTGCAGGTTATCGGCAATATTGACCTGCTGAACAATACTGCGCAGGGATTCAAGCATATTTTTTTGCATTTAAAGTCAACTCTCTAGTTGGGCATATATGGATCCACTCTGTTTGCACGTTAGCTATTGCGTAACTGGAAAAGGTGGGACACCCCCTGTGTCAGCACAAATGGTTTGGTTTTTAAATATCTTAAGTCTCACTTTGCATCTAGCGAGTCCAGAGGACTGGCGCTAACTAGCTAATCGGCTATGTTTAGGTGCCAATTCCTTAAGCGCCCGTCGATAAACGTCGCGCTTAAATGATATTACCTGGCCCAACGGGTACCAGTAACTAACCCAGCGCCAGCCATCAAACTCGGGCTTGTAGCCGTTATCAACGGTGACCTCACTATCCTCCGCCAACATTTTCAACAAAAACCACTTTTGCTTCTGACCAATACACAACGGCTTGCTATCCCGTTGCACCAAGCGATGGGGTAGCCGATAACGCAACCAACCACGAGTACAGCCGATCACTTCCACATCTTTTTCAGTAAGACCTATTTCTTCCTCCAGCTCCCGATAAAGAGCTTGCTCAGGTGTTTCTCCCTGCTGGATACCACCCTGGGGAAATTGCCAAGCATCCTGGCCAAAACGGCGCGCCCACAACAGGTTACCACGGGTATTGGCCAACATAATGCCAACATTGGCACGAAATCCTTCAGAATCAATCACCCACTGTTCTCCCCACAATGTGTTGCAGTTATCGCTGGCACTGATTCAACTGAGTTTTCTAGATTCAATGATCACTCCCCTCTAACCTCGGCTTAATGCCGCTATTGTTCCACAAATTTCCTATATTGAGAAATCGGTACTATTTGTCACCACAATAGACAGTGACAACAGGTGCAAACCAAGCTATCCACCAGTATGCTATTCAGCCATTGCCTAATGGAGTATAACTAGCTGTGAGCCTTGCTATTTTTGACCTTGACAACACCCTACTAAAGGGCGACAGCGACCACGCCTGGGGTCAGTTTCTAGTCGACAAAGGCATTGTTGACGGCGCAGCCTATCAGCAGACCAACGACTACTTTCTTCAACAATACCAGCAGGGCAGCCTAGATATTGATGAATTTCTGGCGTTTGCTCTGCGACCACTGGCTCAACACCCCAAGCAACAACTTGATCAATGGCACCGGCAATTTATGTTGGAGACCATCGCTTCCATGCGTCTGCCCAAGGCCGACGCACTGTTACAGCAACACCGGGATAAAGGTGACTACCTACTAATTATAACCGCCACCAACCAATTCGTTACCGGACCTATTGCCGAAAGCCTGGGTGCTGACCACCTACTTGCCACTGTGCCGGAATATATCGATGGTACCTATACCGGCAAGGTGGAGGGCAGGCCCTGTTTTCAAGCAGGCAAAATCGAACGACTACAGCAGTGGCTACAGAGCCATGATCACTCGCTGACGGGCAGTTACTTTTATAGTGACTCTCACAATGATCTACCATTGCTGGAAATTGTCGATCACCCCGTCGCGGTAGACCCCGACCCCAGTCTTGAAAGCGAAGCCAAAAAGCGCGGTTGGCCGGTGATTAGCTTAAGGGACGACTGAGCATGCGCATCGGTTCTGTCATTATCGTGGTCGTTGTAATAGCTAGAGTTATAGTCGCAATATCCCTGCTGCTTAGTATGAGTTGCAATGAAAAACCTCCTCTTGCCAGCAAGGTAACGACGCCCAATACTGACGACAGCAACTCGCCGACATTCATCTCGGAACAAAAACTGACCCCCACTATTATCCCTGCTTTTGTGCGCAGCGGCAGTGATGCATTGACAGTATTTCACCGACAGAGCCTGCAGCTGCAACAACTGATCGATAATTTTCTCAAAGATGGCACCCAAGCAAATTGGCAGGCGCTAAAACCTGCCTGGCAACAAACACATAACAGTTGGCACAGCACACAATTCTTTTTATCGGTTGCGCAACGACAGCCCCTTGCGCTCCCAGAAATAAACCGCATCCTTGGAGATATTCATAGCGCCCCGATTACACCAGGTTATCTCGACAGCATTGAGGGCTACCCTGCAGGAGGTCTGGTTTTTGATGGTACGGTGCCGATTACAGCGGAGGCTATTCGCCACCAGCATCGGCTCTTCGATAACACTGAAATTGCTATCGGTCTACATGCATTAGAATTTTTACTCTGGCAACGACAGTGGGAACACTACCAACCGACGATAACAACAACCCACACAAAAATCGTTATCCCCCTTAACAAGCATCATCAACCAAAACAACGCCGGCGAAATATGCTGGCACTGCTGAGTCAACTCATCATAGAAGACAGCCTGCGATTGACGCAGCTTTGGTCCAATAGCAGTGAAAAGCTAGGCAGTCTCAGTACCCAACAACAACAAAACTTGCCCATTAATGGCGCTATAAACCAACTGCTACGATTAAACAATCACAGCGACAACAGCGGCAATTCATTTCCCTGGCAACTACATACCGTGGCACAACTGCAATTACAAATTGATCAGCTGCTGAACTCGCAACTCAGTGATATAAAAATGAACAAAGCGTTGAAAACACTTTCGACATTACTAGACGATACATGGACAACGCTGCAACAACTCACCAACATTACAACTACTGATAATACCGCGCTCCAGCAGCAACTAAGAACAAATCGGGGTTTACTGATCAAACAGCTACAAACCATAAAGTCCAACATACGGCAAGTAACCAGGCCGGAAACTTCATAGCACTGCCTTTTGCATCGAGAAGCCGTGGCCTCATCCTACTGAGGGTATCGCACGCAAAAGCATTTTTTAGTTTCGTTAACTTTATTTCACGTTTTCAATGATCTATGCATTTTTTCTAGTTAAGGGCCAACTAATTATTAGCCCCAATATCCTTCTGTATACTAGCAACACTTCTGGCCCAGGGTTTTTGCTTTTGCAGACGCTCAGGTAATACCTTGGCACCCGCCATAGCCGCTGCCTTATTGTCGTAGGGCCCGACCAAGACCATAAACCAGGGTTTACCTTTAAGCCGGCTCTCAAAATAGGTAACCGAAAGCCGGCCAACATACTCCTTTACAAAATCCCGGGCACGCTGCTCACTAACGGTACCCAACAGCTGCAGCATATATGAACTAGCGGGCAGATTTATTAGACGTCGTTCGCGAACTGAAATTTTCTTCCCTACGGGAACTACCGTAACAGCTGAGGTCGCTGTAGAAAGACTGGCTTTAACCTGACCGGCGGACAACGCCTTTTGCACCGATTGTTGGGGATATGGAAGTGTCGGCAAAGATTCCTGTGACTTTGCCGACTCAAGGTTGGCAACGGTTTTCAGCGACTCAACTTTTGTCGGCGAATCCACACTCTTTTTTTCCGGCGCGGCCACATCGGCAACAAGCTCTGCAACTGCAATCATTTGCTCCGAGGGGACATCGACAGCACGCTGGATATCGTCCTGCTCCACGCTTGCCTCCGAGGACTGCTGTTTTGATAGCACAGAGGCCTCAATGCTTAAAGATACTGGAGGTTTTCTCTCTACCGCCTGCCCCACTCTTTGCAGTTTTAGCGGCTTTGGCGATTTAGATGTAGCTAACGCCTTGTCGTTCAGAGAAAGTCTCCGCTCAACTGCCGCAGGCTGCTCAGCTATTGGCGTAATTTGATCATATCCTTTCCCTTGATAGAGGTAAGATAAAATTAAAGCCCCTCCTAATATCCCAACGGCTACGATATGCACGGTAGGAAAGGTTAAACCCAAGCGCCTGCTAGCACTCTCACAATCCACTCCTAGCAGGGCAGGAACCAGCTGATTAATCTCTGCAATATTGCCACCCGACTGTTCATGCAACACCACCAATTGATCCGCCGATAGCGGCTGCTCACCCGCATAACCTACAGACTGCAGTAATCCTAATAAATAATCACCGCTTTCACCGGTTGTTAGTGGTTCTAACTCCAATGACTTAATTTGATCATTATCAAATCCCGACAATTTTGATAATTGTTCTATCTGGTATTCACCCACCAATAACAAATGAACTACGCCTTTAGCCTCCTCAAATAAATGTCGCAGCAACTCAAAACTTTCTAACGCCAAAAAGTGCGCCTGATCAACAGCGATTAAGACTGGTTCGGCATCTTCATCATTAATGGCAGTGTGTAGTAGCACGGCTAAGAAATCGGCTATGTTATGGGACGTATCCAACTGTAACTGCTCTGCCAACGACTCAAGAACCCGCTCCGGTGACATAATAAATTCACCATTGATAACACAGCAATCCATCACCGGCTGTAACTGGGAGATCATCGTAGATAACAGGGTTGAGGTGCCACTACCCGTACTTCCAGTTAGCAATACAACCTGGTCACCAAAACGGCTAAAATGTGTTACCTGATCAAGTAATTGACGACGCATGCCGCCAGTATAGAAATAATCACTACGAAAATCGGATATAAAAGGGTCAACGCCTAAATTCAAGCGTTGAACATAGTGATCAGCAGGGTGAGTTGCCGTAACCTCAGCCATCGTTCGCTCCTAAAACAAAACGTTCCTTGTGTAATACCCTATGTTGTATGGTGTTTAAGCTCTCGTTGAGTTATTTTTGCCGTTGCTATCGATATTATCTTTGCGGTTACTTTTATTGTTGCTTAGCTCGCAACACCTGCGGTTATCAAGGTAGCAATAACATCAGCTGTTTCAATTTCGCTGGTCACCACCGCTTCTCCAATACCCTTTAACAAAACCAACCGCAAGCGGCCATCCAGCACTTTCTTATCAACAGCCATAAGCGACAAAAATTGCTCGCAGGTCATCTTTGGCGGCTTAACGGGCAAGTTAGCTCGCTCTAGCAGCTGGCTTATTTTATTGACTTGATCAGCGGGCAACCAGCCCATTCGCGCCGAAAGATCCGCCGCCAATACCATACCTGCAGCCACCGCTTCACCATGCAACCACTGTCCGTAACCCTGCGCTGTTTCAATGGCATGGCCGAAGGTGTGTCCCAAATTAAGGATGGCACGAATGCCCGCTTCACATTCATCGGCAGCAACAAGCCTGGCTTTATTTTCACAGGAGCGATAAATAGCCTCCACCAGAACGGCTGTATCGCCGCTCAGCATAGCCTCGATTTTAGTTTGCAGCCAACTATAAAAATCGGCATCGCAGATCAATCCGTACTTGATAACCTCAGCAATACCCGCAGAAAGCTCACGGGCAGGGAGAGTCGAAAGTGTGCTGGTATCTGCAATAACACATCGGGGCTGATGAAAAGCCCCAATCATATTTTTACCCAATGGATGATTAACCCCGGTTTTTCCTCCTACCGAAGAATCGACTTGGGATAACAGCGTGGTGGGGATTTGAATAAAATCAACTCCACGCTGGTAACAAGCAGCGCTGTAACCCGTCATATCACCCACCACCCCGCCACCAAGGGCAATCAAGGTGGTGCTGCGATTATGCTTGTCTTCTAGTAATTTGTCATAAATCTTACTGAGTACTTCCAGCGTTTTAAATTGCTCACCATCGGGAAGAATAACGTCGGAATAGTGCAAGCCACCCAGGGCTTTGCGAAGCGTCGGTAAATATAATGGTGCAATGGTGTTATTAGTCACTACCATGACCTGCCTGCCCACAATGTGCCGACGAATAAGTTCGGGCTGAGCCAACAGGCCCTCACCGATATAAATAGGGTAACTGCGATCACCCAGGTCGACATTCAGTGTTTGCATTAACGCTCAATTGCTATGTTTGGTAAAAGAAAAATGTTGCCATGAGCCTGCCGGGTTTATTCGTTCATAGCAAGGTAAAGTACATGAATGCACGTTACGACTCGAGTATGAAAAATGGCTGCTGCTTGTAAAACAAAGGCGCTTTTCCGTTGTAGAACATTGTTAAATCCGGCAGGCTCTTAACTCGGATAGAAATATTGTATTAGAAAAGGCTTATCTTTAGGAGCCTTATCCTTAAGAACCTCTATTTTTTGTTTAAACCTGTCGAAAAATCAGTTGATACCCAAAGCACTCGTTGTACTCACGGGGCAGGCCCATCGTAGCAAGAGTGTCTAAGGTGTTGAAGGTAGGTTTTTTATCGATAGGAAGCCAATGCATTAGGCGTCCGCAGTACCCAAAACACTCCGCGAAAAGCGCGTCGCGAGGCAGATCCTTAGATTCAACTGATTTTTCTATGACAGGTTAAAGCCTCTGCGTGATTTTAAGATAGCATCCGGGACAATTCCTGGGCGACCAACTTTGGACTACGACCATCGGTGTCAATCGAATAATCAGCCACCTCTTCATAAAGAGGGTGCCGGACGTTCATCAATTCAGTCAGTACTTGTCGTGGGTCATCGCTATGCAAAAGCGGACGTTTTTTATCACGACTGGTCCGCCGCACCTGTTCGTCAATAGAAATCTGTAAATAAATGACTCTACCACTACTAGCAAGCACACGACGATTCTCAGGTTTAAGAACAATGCCACCACCAGTCGCTAGCAAGATATGATCCAGCTGGCTCAACTCTCCTAGTACTGCCGCTTCACGATTGCGAAAACCCTCCTCACCTTCCCTATCAAAAATCCAGGGAATATCAACGCCACTGCGGTCTTCAATCTCTTTATCTGTATCTTTAAAATCCAGATGTAGTTCCAATGCCAACAAGCGTCCGATAGTAGATTTGCCGGCCCCCATAGGGCCGACAAGGAAGACATTTGATAATGCTTTCATAAGGTCAGCTGGATATAAACTTAATCAATAAGCGTATCAGCCAGAATGCGTGGTGTTATAAAGATTAGCGTTTCCGTTTTTTCTTGGGTGATACTAGTCGAAGAGAACAGTCTGCCGAGGTATGGAATATCGCCTAGAAAAGGAACCTTGGATTCCGATGTAACGTCAACTGTCCGGAAAACACCACCCAACACGACAGTTTCACCATTGCCGACCAACACTTTAGTGGTTAGCGCAGTAGTATCGATAGTCGGTACTACACCACCATTTCCTGAGGGTACCAGATCACCTACAGAATCCTGATTAATTTCCAACTCCATAATAATACGGTCGTCGGGAGTAATACTGGGTTTAACTTTTAGCTTCAGTACTGCTTCTTTAAATGAGATGGTCGTTTCGCCATTGGCCGAAGACTCCTGATAAGGAACTTCAGAACCCGACTTGATTTCCGCTTCCTGCTTATCGCCGGTAATAACTTTAGGCTGGGAAACGATTTCACCTCGACCCTGTGACTCCAGTGCATTTAATTCCATTTGCAACTGCACATCTTTATTGACAAAACCAATCGCTAAGCTGCCTGTGGGATTTGCTACACCTAAATCAACATTTAGCGCCTCTGGAATCAGAATCGGCTCCGAAAGATCATCGCCATTAGCAATATCAAGCGTCGCTTGAGCAACAGAATTAATACTATTGATGACTGAGTTAGTATTACCACCAAAGAACAACAAATCTTCGCCGCTATTAACCGCGTTAATGCCAGCGGCTCCCCACTCCACACCCAGCTCTTTATCGAAGCTAGAGTTTGCAATAACAATTCTTGCCTCAACGAGTACCTGGCGAACAGGAACATCCAACAAGCGCACGACACGACGAAACTCTTCTAATTTCTGGGCGGTTTCTGTCACCAGTAAAGAGTTGGTGCGCTCGTCAACAATCACGCTGCCACGCGCTGATAACAAGCTAGCAGTAGAAGCACCAGAATTAGTTCCACCACTTGAAGCATTAAACAGGTTGTATAGCTCCTTAGCGTCTGCGTAACGAATCCGCAGATATTCTGTTTGCAGTGGTGCCAATTCCTGAATTTGCTTATTGTTCTCGATTTCCTGACGCTCACGCTCAGCAATTTCATCCGCTGGCGCAACCATGAGTACATTGCCGATTTGACGCTTACCCAGACCTTTGGTCTTAAGCACTAAATCCAGCGCCTGATCCCATGGAACATTTTGTAGACGTAGAGTAATACGACCATCAACGGTGTCACTAGCCACTAGATTGAGACTGGTAAAATCAGCAATCAACTGCAGAACTGCCCGCACTTCGATATCCTGAAAATTCAGTGACAGTTTTTCACCAACATAAGCAAACTCTTTTTTCTTGGCTTCACGTTCTTCAGAGGTTAATGGTTTTACACTAACCACATACTCGTTATCAGTCTGGTAGGCCAAATAATCATAGTCGCCTGCTGCTTTAAGAGAAAACAGTGCACCACCTTCACTGGACTGCACCTCGATCGACTGAACGGGCGTTGCGAAATCACTCACATCATAGCGACGCTGCAGACGCTCAGGCAAAGCAATGTTATCAAAGTTAACTTTGATAACACTACCTTCAACAAAAACATTAATACTGGCTTTGGGGTTAGCCAGGTTGATAACCAAGCGACCTTCACCCTGATCACCACGCTTAAAGTCTAAGTCTACGATCTCATTTTTCGCCGGCTTATCCGCCTTGCTTACAGAAGCAAGTGCAGGGTTATCGCGTGTCGGCTTAAGATAGTCGCGAACACCAGCATCACCTACTTCAACAAAAAGGCTATTACCTTCAATACGCGTTTTATAGGACGCCAATTCCACCAAGTTTAATATTATTCTGGTACGACCACCTGATTCCAGAATAACAGCACTGCTGGCATTACCATAAGACAAAGGAAATTTTTTCTGCTTCAGCTGGCTGGATACTCCCACTAGATCCAATGCAATTCGAGCGGGCTTTTCTATGTTATAACCTTTTGGCTCAGGTGGAGGCGCATCAAAGTCCAGCCGCACCTCAAATCGTCCGCCGGGCTGAGAACTAAATTCAACATTCTGCAAATTAATATTAGCGACGGCCAGACTGCTACCTAATAATGTGTACAGCACTACCAACAGGGATTTTAAAGGTAAAAGGACATGCCTACCAAAGCCCCCTTTATATAAACCCAGTTGTCTGTTTACAGTATTCATGAAACTCTCCGCTATCACTATTCTTCTATTGTCTTTAACTTGATGGTTCTGGGCCTTTCGATCCAACCATCTACACCATTGGGCACAATTTCAATGACAGAAATATAGGTTTCTGTAGCCTCTACAATAAAACCGTGATTGCGCCCAATAAAATTGCCGTTCTTAATACGGTGGACACCACCGCTTTCATCCTGCATCAACGCCCACAACACATTAGCCTGCTCTATAGTACCGACCATGGACAAGGAATCGAGACTAAACTGCTCAAGATACTCTTTGGTACGATTGAAGTCAGGCTTTACATTAGTTGCCATTCTCAAACGGGTAATTTCGGTAACCTCAACAGGCCTTTCAAATGGGCCACGCAAAGCAGTCGCACTATACGAAAAGGCTTTATAGGCCTTAAATGCGGGAATAGGCTTTATATGACCTCCAGGTGTAGATTTTTTTCCTGCCATAAAGGCATCCAAATCTTGATAATCACCACCACCGCCGCAAGCAGTTATAATAGTCGCCACACATAGCAGCAGGAGGCGGCAAAGAGGCATCTTATTTATCATCACCCCTCCAAATCCTTATAGCGATAGGTCTTTGCCGTGATCTGCATCTTTAAAGCCGACGACTTTTGTTGCTCAATTTTGAAATTATGTAAAGTCACAATTCTGGGCAACCCGGCAATACCACTCACAAAAGAACCAAAGTCGTGGTAATTTCCTTCCACTTCAATTTCAATGGGCAGCTCTATATAATATTCTTCTGACCGCTCACTACCTAATTCAATACTGGAAATTTCCAAACCGCTTTCCAATCCCTTGTTAGTCATATCTTCCAACAAACCCGGCACTTCAGTATCACTCGGCAACTGACTGACCAGAGCACCGAATGACTCTTCCATCTCCTCCATTTGCTTGCGGTAAGCCTTGAGATTAGCCGCCTGGAAGGCTTTTCTTTCAAACTCAGTTTTCAATGTTTGCTCTTTTTGTTGCTCTATTGCCAATTGGTCTTGCAACTCAGAAATATCGTAGACATAGCCCAGTGTTAAAACAGCACAAAACACTAAAACCCATATAATAATTTTTATCGGCATTGGCCAGGAGCCAATGTTATCCGCATCTAAGTCATTGATATCGAATTCTTGTAGCTCTTGCAGAATATCCTGTAGCGCCATTACCTACCCCTCCTTTTCGCTAATTGAAGGAGTACTTATACTGAATGACAAACTAAACTCACTGGCCTGCTCTCCAAAATCTGGATCAGCCTTAACCGATGTTAAATTTGGATTGGCAAACCACTCAGATTTATCGAGATTTCGCATCAAACTGGATATGCGGTTATTAGATTCAGCAATACCCGTTATGGTCACGGTGTTTTCGGTGCGGTTTAACGCGTTATAAAAAACCCCATCAGGCAATGTTCTCACCAGCTCATCAAAAATTCTTACAATGATCGGACGGTTGCCCTGCAACTCCTGTATCACCTTCATTCGGTCCAAAAGCTCCTGCTTCTTTTTCTCAAGTTCTGTAATTTCTGTAACTTGCAAACTCAGCTCATCAATTTTGCCCTGCAGGTAATTATTACGGCCCTGCTGGCCGCTGACGCCACCACTAACAAGGGTATCTACCAGCATCACCAAAGCGCAGGCAAGGATCGCAATCCCGCCAAGAATTACTAAAAACTCCTTTTTTAATGCCTGCCGTCGCTCTTCGCGCCATGGGAGTAAGTTGATATTAGCCATTGTCAAAACTCCTTAACGCTAAGCCGCAGGCAATCATTAGTGCAGGCGCATCGTTACTTAATGACATTGCATCGACTTTCGAAGCCACTGACATATCGGCAAAAGGGTTTGCTACTGTTGTGGGAGTACCTAATTTATCCTGAACAACTTCAGCTAAACCCGTCATGGAGGCAACACCACCCGCTAACACAATATGATCAACATCATTGTATTGACTGGAAGAGAAGAAGAATTGAAGCGAGCGAGTGACTTGTTGCACAACAGCATCTTTAAAAGGCTCTAGCACTTCAGGTTCATAATCATCCGGCAGCCCACCCTGTTTTTTGGCGAGACCTGCTTCATCCTGCGATAAACCATAGCGACGCTGAATTTCCTCGGTTAATTGGCGACCACCGAATAACTGCTCGCGGGTATAAACGGTCTGGCCATCAACTAGCACACTCAAAGTAGTCATGGTCGAACCAATATCAACGATGGCGATAGCACTGTCTTCGTCGCAATCAAGATGGGGACGAATTAGTTCAAAGGCCCGCTCAATCGCATAGGCTTCAACATCAACCACCTTCGCGGTGATATCAGCCATCTCTAGCGCATCAACCCGTAATTCAACATTTTCCCGACGACAGGCAGCTAGTAATACCTCTACTTGCTCGGGATTCTTCTCAGACTCACCCTGAACTTCAAAGTCGATGGCAACCTCATCAAGCGGATAGGGGATATATTGATCAGCCTCCAACGTAATCTGGGTTTCCATATTATCGTCATTGAGGCCAGCAGGCATATCGATCAATTTGGTAATCACCGCAGAACCGGCCACGGCCACAGCAGCGAATTTTAACTTGGTCTGGGAGCGATCAAAAACACTGCGTACCGATTCGGCCACACCCTCCAGCTCAGCGATATTTTTTTCCACCACCGCATTGGGCGGCAATGACACCACGGCATAACTCTCAACCTTGTACTGATTGCCGCTTTTATTGATTTCAAGTAGTTTTACTGAGGTGGAACTAATATCCATCCCCAACACAGGTGCCACTCTCTTGTTCCCGAATAAACTGCCTAACACAGTAGTTTTCCTATTTGCATCCGTAAGTTACAGCGAATTATTACAACTTACATTAAATATCACGTATGGGTATTACGCAAATTAACCTATAGAAAAAAGTGCTTATAATTTCACACTTTGGCAAACTAACTTGAAGTAAAATATTGGCAAGCACTTAAAACAACTGGAAAAGTATGGCACACATCACACATTTGGCGAGAATCACTCTCTGGCTGCTATTCTCCGCCTCAACTGGCACTCTTTTAATCTTAGCCAGCGCTTATCTATACCTTAGCCCGAAATTGCCCTCTGTCGACGCTCTCAGGGATGTCCAACTGCAAACGCCCTTGCGTATCTATACCGCCGACAATCAACTTATCGGTGAGTTCGGTGAAAAGCGCAGGACCCCAATCAGTTTCGAGCAAATACCACCCTTATTTATCAGCGCCATTCTCGCTGCGGAGGATGATCGTTTTTATGACCATCATGGCGTAGATATCAAGGGCTTGCTACGTGCTGCTTCACAACTATTGGCAACAGGGTCCATACAAACGGGTGGCAGCACCATTACAATGCAAGTAGCAAAAAATTATTTTCTCTCTCATGAAAGAACTTTTTCCAGAAAATTCAATGAAATACTGCTTGCATTACAGATTGAACGGGAGCTGCCAAAGAATGAAATACTGGAGCTTTACCTCAATAAGATTTTCTTGGGACATCGCGCCTACGGCATTGAAGCTGCCGCCCTGGTCTATTACGGCAAATCAATCAACGAACTAGATCTAGCCCAGTTGGCAATGATTGCCGGCCTGCCCAAAGCTCCCTCGGCCTTTAATCCCTTGATCAATCCATACCGGGCGAAGGTACGCCGCAACTGGATTATCGGCAGGATGAAGGAGCTGGGATATATTGATCAGATCCATTATCACCAAGCTATAACCCACCCAATTACTGCCCAATACCATGGCGCACAGCTCGCCCTGAATGCTCCCTATATCGCTGAAATGGCGCGCAAGGAAATGCTAAGCCGCTATGGCAAAACCGCCTACACCGATGGATATCGGGTATACACTACGGTTGATAGCCAGTTGCAAGCCACTGCGCAGCGGGCTGTTATTGATGGTCTAATGGCCTATGACCAGCGCCACGGCTACCGGGGCCCAGAACAAAATATTCTAGCCGAGTACGATGCTGGAAACCACGATTTATGGCTGTCAGTATTGGCGCAAACTTCCCGGCCCGGTGGTTTGGTTCCCGCTATCGTTAGCCACCTTCACGAGCAGGCCTTTACTACCCTGCTGGCTGACGGCAGCGAAGTCACTCTCGAATGGCAACAAGGCCTTAAGGATAAGCGCCCCTATGAAACCGTAGATCGGAGAGGGCCAGTCCCGAGACAAGTCAGTGATCTGGTCGCCATTGGCGACCTTATCCGACTTCAGCAAAAAGCTGATGGCAGTTGGCAGCTATCCCAGTTACCCGCAGCGCAAGCTGCACTGATATCTCTTGATGCCAACAACGGTGCCATTCGCAGCCTAGTTGGGGGATTCGATTACAACCAAAGCAAGTTTAATCGTATTACCCAGGCCATTCGCCAACCGGGCTCAAATTTTAAGCCCTTTATCTATACTGCCGCGCTAGCACATGGTTATACCCCTGCCAGTATCATTAACGATGCACCCATCGTTTTTGAGGATGCCAGCCTTGAGAGTACTTGGCGTCCCACCAACGACAGCGGTAAATTTTACGGCCCAACCCGATTGCGTTATGCCCTGTTTAAATCCCGCAATCTGGTATCAATCCGCTTGTTACAAAGCTTGGGCATACCCAAAGCTATCAACTATACCGGCAAGTTCGGCTTCGATACCAGCCAGCTCCCACGGGATCTGTCATTGGCACTTGGCAGCCATTCTCTCACACCTTTACAGATAGTAAGTGGTTACTCTACACTGGCCAATGGCGGCTATCGGGTCGAGCCCTACCTGATTGATCATATTGATAATATCCATGGTGAACCGATCTATCAGGCCACACCCGCTACCGTTTGCCACCGCTGCGAAACGGTAGCAGCGCAGCAACCAACCGAACAGGCTATTGAACCAGAAGAGCTAGCTACCATCGAAGATATTCTTGAGCAGGCAGAGTCGAAACCGGAGCCATCAATGCCGCTTGCCAAGCGCGTCATCGAACCCCGGGTTGCCTATATTATCGATAGCATAATGCGCGACGTGGTAAAAAAAGGTACTGGCCGTCGAGCACGAAGCCTTGGACGCAATGATTTGGCAGGCAAAACCGGAACCACCAATGGCCCTACTGATGCCTGGTTCTCAGGTTATGGGGGTAGCGTTGTGACTACCACCTGGTTAGGTTTCGATAGAAATAGTGTGCTGGGCAGAAGAGAATACGGTGGCTCTGCCGCACTACCCATCTGGATTGACTATATGAAGGTTGCCCTCAAAGATAAACCTGAAACTGTTCTCAAACAGCCAGAGGGTATTGTCTCGGTTAAGATCGATCCAACCACAGGCTTACTGGCAAAACCCGGCCAGAAAAATGCCATCTTCGAAATTTTCCGCGAGGAACTGGCACCAACAGAAGAGGCCGATATCGATGCCATTGGCGGAGATACCCCCCTCTCAGAAGAGGTGGTGGAAGAGGATATTTTTTGAGGAGAGAAATGAATATAACTATCATTTGGCACTGTCAACTCGTTACTCGAAGGTTTCGAAGAAACCTCTTTAACCTAGACATCATGTATTTACTTGCCAACAAAATGATAGGTTGAGATTAACAAAACGTTGGCAAGTTAATACATGATGTCTAGGTTTAATTGAATTGGGAAACCTCGCTTCTCACCCGAATGGCACTTACTTAAGGGCAGCGCTGTTAACGGCTTACGACTGTAGTATCCCGCCGCCACCCTCGGTAGTCTAACCCCTCACTCGGTTGGAACCCCACGCCCTGGTGAGGGGTTAGACTACCGAGGGTGGCTAGACTGTGCAGTATCCGGGTACCACCGGAGTAGCTGT
>JAZFYA010000044.1:0-3543 GCA_036443315.1 Pseudomonadales bacterium | reverse complement strand
AGTAGATCAAGAGTTAGATAAAGAGTTAGATAAAGAGCTAGATCAAGAGTTAGGTAAAGAGCTAGATCAAGGGAGAGACCAAGCCTTCGTAGTGGTAAATTCTGATATCTGGACCGATTTTCCTTATCAGCGTTTGCTGGATGTAGCGACAGGTTCCATGGCACAGAATAGGTGTTCAGCCCATTTAGTGTTGATAGAAAACCCAGATCATAACCTGACTGGAGATTTTGATTTAGGCGCTGATGGACTGGTGCTGCCGCCCAAACAACAGCAGAAGTCTGGTGCGTTCACTTTTAGTGGAATTAGCGTACTAAAACAAGCGCTTTTTAAGCCGTTTTTAACGCCAGATGCAGATCATTCTTTAGCTTTGTACCCAGTGCTGTTGCAAGCAATCAAAGCGAGGCAAGTTAGCGCTGAGATTTATGGTGGTGATTGCGGTGATATTGGCACCCCGCAAAGATTAGAAGAATTAGACCAGAAAATTCGGCAAATCAGAGAATTAAATAAGAGCTAATTAAATGGTATTTGCAGTTCTGCGCGACAGACAATATAAAAAAGCCATGGTGCAGCGATTAAACGCGGAGCAAGCCGATATTTGCGTGCCCGGCGGTGGCCAGACAGAGGAAATCTTTACCCAGGCTATGTTTATGACCATGGGCAAGATCGCAAAATCCGATGGCCGTGTTACGCGGGTGGAGATTCAGTATGCGGATACCATAATGCAATTAATGGGCTTATCGGCTGAACAGTGCCAACAGGCCATAGCCTATTTTGATCAAGGCAAACAGAAAAGCATTGATCTCGGACCGATGTTTTTACAATTGGCCAAATACGTGGGTAAGCGGACCACCTTGGCGAATTTATTTTTAAAAATACAATGCCGCACAGCTTATGCCAAGGGTAAGATGCATGTGCAGGAAAAGGTTCTGTTACGGCATCTAGCAGAAGCTTTGGGTTTTGATCGCGGCACCTTTGAAAGCATACGCTTACAGATGCAACACTTAGCCAGTGGCAATAAACCCAAAGCACAGAGAACGCTAGAAGCGGCGTATGAAATGTTAGATGTAGCACCCACCGGTAGTGATGAAGACCTGAAGAAAAGTTATCGTCGATTAATGAATTTAAATCACCCAGATAAATTAGCCGCAAGGGGAATGCAAGAGCATGAACTTAAGCAGGCAGAAAACAAAACGCATGAGATACAGCAGGCTTATGAGGAAATTTGTCGAGCTCATAAGAGTAAGGGGCTGTAAATAAAGTATTAATCGCCGGCTAAATCTTTAGACAATACCAATATTAATCCGGCTATCTGCAGAAATAGGGCGATGTTGGCTATCTTGCCATTGCGTAAATCAATCATCGCAATCTTGTTATCAAGTTCAAGTTTTTCTAAATACAAATCATTCACTCTGTCGATTACAGTGCTCTTATGTTGCCCTTAGAGCCTCCTGGTGGGTAAACACAACAGGTATTTTTTGGCCACGCCTTGCCGGTACATACTCCAGTCCTTCCACGGGTATTTTCAAAAATTCCCGATACAAAAATACCAGTGCATTAAGCACAGTGCGCTGTGTATTGATAGATACATTCCGTTGTAACACCATATGGCTTAGGTAACTCTCGATCCCAGCCGTTCCCACAATCTCAGGTCGTTGCATATTGTGGAAGCGGATGTAGCGAATTATCCAAGAGACATAAGTTTTTTCGGTTTTATAGGCGAGGTTACGCAGGCGGATAAAAGCGCGCAAGCGATCTATAAATCGCTCAGAATGCTCAGAGATTGGAATTGGAATGTCATCCATAATATGCCTCTTTATACTGATTTTATATAAGGCATATCTCCTTAACTCCACTAGCCACAATATCTTGTACCCAATGATCGTCAATGACTACCTTATATTGTATTGGGTGGTTCTAAAGGGATACCCCTTTTTTATATACAGTACTGTAGCCCGGTTGCAGTCAATTACAAGGGCTTCTGGACAAGGATAGCAAACAGATGTTAGCTATTTCGCGAGGCCATATACTAAATTTAGAGACTTTTAAGCAGCTTAGGCGCAGTAGGGAAAGTTAATTCCAGGCTGAAAATGAGCCGAAATAGCCGACAAATGTTAGCTATTCCAAAAATTGAGAAAGCTGATTTCGGCGTAAGCGATTGACATTAATTGAGTTGTTCGCTAGGTTGTCGAATCATTGACCAGAAATAGCTAACATTGTGATAGCTAACAATTGTTGGCTAATAAACTGTTAAGTGCACCCCATAGGGAGTTCAGAATGAAAGTCGATAAGCCGAAACCAATATTACGAAGTTTTGATGAAACTAAAGCTAAGGAGTTCTATGTGGAATTTTTGGGCTTTAATATCGACTGGGAGCATCGGTTTGAAGAGAATACTCCTTTATATATGCAGCTATCTAAAGGAAATTGTATTTTGCATATTTCAGAGCACCATGGAGACAGCAGTCCGGGAACTTCATTAAGGATAGGGATCTCTGATCTAGAGCAGTACCAGCAAGAATTGCTGTCAAAAAAATACAAATTTTCACGGCCAGGTATAGAGAAGATGTCCTGGGGCACTCGTGACATGGCTATCAAAGATCCATTTGGCAATAAACTAATTTTTACCGATGAAATGAGCACTTAACAATTGCCATTTTAATGGGCACGCCTAACTTGATGAGTTTACGGATTTTGGTTTTCGGTTTTCGCCATTGCTTTAAGAAACACATCCGCACTCGACGCCTCAATTGCTCGTCCAAGATTGGAATCGGGCTGTAAAGCTCTGACAAACCGTAATAGCCCATCCATCCTTGAATATATTTGCGTAGCTTCCTAAGACGGTAGTCCATGGAAACTCCCCAAGATCGCCCAGTGAGCTTTCTCACTTTATGTTTGAAGGTTCCCCAGGCTTTCTCGCCAACAACAATTTTCTTTCCTCTAAATTCAAATCCGAGAAAATTAACTTTATTGGTTTTCGCGACACGGCTTTTGCCCTCGTTAACTTTGAGCTTTAGCCGCTTATCAAGGAATTTGGTCAGGCTTTCCTTTACTCGGTAACCCGCTGACGTACTTTTCACGACTATCATCGCATCATCCGCATAGCGGGCAAATCGATGACCTCGTCGCTCTAGTTCCTTGTCAAAGTCGTCCAGTAGTATATTCGCCAACAGGGGTGAAAGCGGAGATCCTTATGAATAGTAAATTGTTATGTAAAGTAATCTCTGCAAGCCCCCAGTTGACGCAGGTATTATCTGATTGACTTTACATAATACTCTGAAATATTGAGCGAGAAACTAAGATTTCTTACTTTATTTTGGCGGCATACCCGATGAACAACCTACCTTTTGAAGAACTCACTGCATTACTCGAAAAAGAACTATATCGGCTACATTATACCGAAGGGTCAGTGAAACAATATCGTTTGATGTGGCGACGTATTGCCAAATTTCTTACATTACATAGCACAGATCACTTTACCGAAGAACTAGGAATGCGCTTTCTAGATGAACAATTTAATTTTTTTGAACTAGAGAACGCAGGAAAA
>JAZFYA010000043.1:0-5753 GCA_036443315.1 Pseudomonadales bacterium | reverse complement strand
TAATACACTTCTTTTTCGGGTTGCATTGTATTCGCATACATAATTCAATATTCCTTTTGTCAGTTGTTTTTAGTGTCTCACAACATTCTGATCATGCAAGCCCACAGCCTCCAATCAACCCATTTTTGTAAGGCTGCAATAACTGATTCATCTTGCAGCGGGTAAGGGCGCTCAAATCCATTGAAGGCGACTTCAGCTCTTAATATGTCGCTATCACCACGTTTTTTTATCTGGCCATTGTTGAGTACTAAGTCTTTGGTTTTTATCCTGGCTGCCTCAATAAGCCTTACACCGGTGCCGTACATTTGGCATAGCAAGGCATGGTTTCTAACGCCATTATTCTCATCGGCCATTCACCATAAACAAAAAAGGCCCCAAAAAGAGCCTTGATAAAACGGGTTCTGTGACCATCCCCTCGTAAATTCCTAACTGCCGCTACAGACCGTGTGGTTACAGGGCTGCAGAGGAGTATGAAAATGAATCAGCAGTAAATCCGCCCGATAAAGGCCATTAATTGAGCGGCTCATCGGCCACTATCACACGTCGATTAACTGACTACTATCTGTCGATACACCTTTCAGAAGTTGATCTAATTCAATACGCTCATGGCCTTCAAACTCATAGACGCCATTGAGATTGATCCGCTGCCATGCTACTGGCGATAACCGACATAAAATTTCTTTGCCCCGAGTGTCTCCCTTTTTCTCAACTCGGGCGAGCAGGTTCGATAGAATGGCAGAGTTGTAATAGATAATGCAGTTTGAGATAAGGCGAGCACAATCATTCCATAGCTCAACTTGACTATCACTGCCACCACGGAACTTCTCACCATTGACCGATGCGACTTTACGGCGAAGCTGATGGTAGGCTTCTCCCTTATTTAGTGCCTGCTGAACAAATCGTCTGAGATCCTGGTCATCTAGATAGCTTAGCAAGTAGGTCGCCTTCACCAATCGATCATATTCGCGAAGTGCCGCCAGTGTTTTGTTGCTCTTACTCAAAGTGCTCAGCTTTTTAATCAAGGTACTTTGCGTGATTTTCTTTCGGGCTAAAGAACAAATAATCCGCCGTATCTGATCCCATTCGCCGATTATAAGGTTATGGTTAATTGCTTTTTTTAATTTGATAAACGACTCACCGTTTTTTACATTGGCATCAATGACAAACAGTTCATAAAACACCCGTTTGATTTTTTGATAACGGAAGTGAATGTAGCACAGCAAATATAGGAATGCCTTTTCTTGAGAGAAGCGCCTTAGTTTGGTGACGCTGTAGTAATTTACCAAGCCACAATAGTATTCCAAGTTTCTCGGCGACAAGTCGAGCTTCTTAATCACCCGTTTTGCTTGATGATAAATGTCTATCAATTCCCGATGGCTTTCTACCTCTCGGTTTATTTCACTGATTGAAAAATCCTTCGCCGGTCTTTTAAGTCTTCCTAGTCTGGTGATTGAATCGCTGCTGGAAAGTAAGTCTGCTAAATGCTGCTTTGTCTTTTTCTGCAAACTGTTGGTCAGAATTGTTTCGACGCACCGATCCTCTGCGGTTAGGACTCGGCTAACCAGATCTTGAATCATTGTATAGCGAGGGAGTGTAATACGCTCGCGCGTGAAAAAAGCCAGGCATTCATCGAACAGATAGCGAGGCTCGGCACAGATAGTGGCGACGTCAGCAAGAAATACTTCTAAATTCGATTTTATTTCACTATCAGGGTTTCTATAATGCAGCATGTCAAAGAGTTTATTACGCAGATAATAAACTTGCGATTGAGAGAGGTCTTTGCGCGGTAGTCTTTGACCAGGGTAGTAACGATCAATAACATATTTTGAATCATCTTGGACATCCCTAAAACGGAATCGCGCAACAACAGGTTTTTCCCTAAAGTATCCAAGCAACAATATGAAGTGGATTTTTGATCCAAGCAATGATTGCTGGTTCACAGCACTGAGCTCCTCATCTGTCAGGCTAAAGCATTGCTCTTGCTGGACCTTGTTGAGTCGCGGAAGACAGTAAAGCTCATTGATTTCGGATTGAGAAAGGATGTATCGTCGTTTATCACTCTGTTTTAACATAACAAATCACCTGTAAAAAAAGCGATCAATTATGCTTGAAAAAGGGTTAAATTAGGGTGATATCAGTTATGGTCAAATATTGCGTTACCCTGCAGCCCAGTAATCACGAGGTCTGTAGCGGCAGTTAGGAATTTACGAGGGGATGGTCACAGAACCCGTATACCCAGGGTATCCCCTCTTTTTGCTGGATTTCGCATGATCAAAGTCCTATCTTCCTGGCAGTGTGTTATTTAACGATTGACAAAGCGTGTCAAAAATGACACAATCAATAGGAGCTAGTTTTTTGTGATAGACCGATCAAAGAAGATATTTGCTGATTTTTACCAGAATGTAAGCGGTAAGATGCCTGTGAGAGACTGGTTGTTAAGACAAGCCCGCGAAGACAGGCAAATTATTGGTAAAGATATTCAAAAGGTGGAGTTTGGTTGGCCGATAGGCATGCCTTATTGTCGTAGTTTAGGGCAGGGTCTTTGGGAGGTGAGAAGTGATATTTCAGATGGACGGATAACGCGGATTATTTTCTTTATACATCACAACCGAATGGTGTTGCTCCACGGTTTTATTAAGAAGGGCCAAAAAACACCTGATAAAGACCTGTCCCTAGCTGTCAAAAGAATGAAAGAGGTAAAGGGCGATGACAAAAAATAAAAAGAAGAATTCTCATATTGGGTCTTCTCTGGATGATTTTCTGGCTGAAGATGGTTTATTGGCAGAATGTGAAACGTTAGCGATTAAAGAAATATTAGCTGATCAAATCAGGCAAGCGATGGAAGATAACCAATTGACGAAAACCGCGATGGCAAAACGAATGGGAACCAGCCGCCGAGCGCTAGAGCGTCTATTAGATATTGAAAATACCAGCATCACATTGCATACCATGCAGAAAGCCGCTTCAGCGGTTGGTAGACAATTGCGCTTACAGTTAGTTTAACCGTAGTTCCCAACTACGGTTAAACTATGAAGCTCGGCCCAGGGTCGTCATACCCTAATCTAATGTAAATCAACATTCACTGTTGGCCTAAATCCGAACGGCGGTGTTGAATGGTGAATTAGCCGATCATTTTGAACGATGGTATCCGGGTTTTAAGAGTGAAGACAGCACTGAAAATAGGCGCGAAGAGATGAAGATAGCAGCGTAATTATTGTAACATTTACCCGACTTTTTCATGCTCTCCCGAATGGGTGGCAACCTGCACGTGGAATACGCAGCCTGGCGCCTAATGTCATTATTTCCTGGTTGGTTGTGCCTAAGAAGTCAGAAGCCTCGCCTGTTAGAGACAGCGTTAACTGATCGCTTCTATGCCCTTAGATTCTGCTAATACTAACATTTTCAAAGCTGCTCCTCGTGGCTTGCTGTCACCCTGCTCCCATTTTTTCACCAGTTTATCACTGACATTTAGGAAGCGAGCGAAAACCGGCTGAGAAAGCTGGTTTTTAGTTCTCAAGGCTTTTACTTGATCAGCTGTAAAGTCGTGAACCGTGGTCAAGCATACGGTATCAAATTTCCGCATAGTTGTTTTATTGATCACACCGGCTTTGTGTAAGCCTTTCGCAGTTTGATGTACAGCTTCAAGAATGTTGCTCATTTCACTGACTCCACCTTTATCAACTCGCCACTGTTGATTAGGTTATTAATGGCCTTCTGATCAAAATCTACATATTCTTTTGCCAGCTCTTTAAGAGCTAACTTTTCACGCTTGTTTATGTTCGACTTGTCGCTTTTGGCGAACATGTATAGAAAGAAATACCTATCCCCTATAACTGCGCCGATCATTGTCCGATAGCTGCCGCTCTTTCCCTGCCCAGGCATGGCCACTCGTTTTTTATAGAGATGGTCTCCCAAATCTGCATCTACAAGCCCCTTTGCCATTGCTCCACATGCTGCGACAAGATCATCATTTTTGATGTTGGCTTTCTTAAAAGTTGATTCAAAAACCTTTGTCTTGTCTATCATAAGTGTACCCTATTGGGGTATATTTTCAAGTTGTAATAATATCGCGTTTCGGTAAGCGCCGAACCAAGCCCATCTATTAACGTTTGGTGATTGGCACTAACTTCCTCTCCAGCAATTCTACCGGGAGAAGCATCTTGGCCCGACCTCGGTTTAGCGCCAAGCGATACTGAGCCAAAACCCAGTAATCCCAATTGTCCCGACAGACTCATTCCATCACTTGACCCGATGGATCGGGGCTCTGCCTAAATAGGGTACCTACACATTAATGGATCGGGCGTTTGGAATCCCCTGTATTCTTACTCACTCGGTGAATAGGATTGCGCTCCGCTGCCAGCTGCTGGGTGTAATGATTGGGCATCACGGCGCTTTTCCAGCCACCGTACTCCATGACCGCTAACACGTCACCACCGTCTTGGCGGATATCCATGCCGCCACCGATGCGGGCCGAGTGTCCGCCAATCAGGCTAACATCTTCCACACCGATGCGTGCCATACAGCGCTGCAGGGACCGGGCGGCCGCTTTCGCCGATAGCGCCTGGCTGGGCAACGGACGCCGGCGGCGCTGCGGGGTCACCGGTTTGCCCGCCAGCGGCCGAAATAGGGGTCCTGCCTCGATGCCTGCCGTCTGCAACCAAGTCCTAATCCGTGCGGTCAGTCCAACGCTCAGCCGTTTGCTGCGACCCACATTGGCCTGGTCGGTTTTACCGCGCCACAGCGTTACCTGGCTACGATCATCGGACAAGAAGGTAATATCCTCCACGGCGATATCGGCGATCGCACCAATGCGTGCGCCGGTCTCGCGCCCCATCAGGGTGATCAACACGTCCTGCCGTTCGGTCAGCGTGGCGCAGGCCAATTGCTCGATGGCAGTGATGGCGGCGGATCGAATCGGCGCGCGCTGGGTCTGCCGGCCGTCCGCGACGCGCCTGGCGGTTTTCATCGCCAGCTGCGCCTTACCTTGTTTTGTCGGGTCTGGCGCTTCGGCGGCCTGGTGGGCCTTGGCGATATGGGCCACGTAGCGTTCCAGCGAGGCAATCTTCAACGGCCGCAGTGCGCGTTCGATGCCGTGGCGCTGCAGCTCCCCGTGGATCTGACCGAGGGTGGTCTGCAGGTCTGCTGGCAACTGCGCCCGCTCGATAAACTGGATATGGGCCAGTATATACAGACGCAGGGTTTCACTGCTGGCCGGCAACGGTTGGCGTGCATAGCGCACACAGAACCGCACAAAGCGTTGCCAATCCTGCTCCAGCGCTTGGGTAGTCCGTGCGGCATAGGCGCCGTAAGCTGCGGCACTCCAGTCCCAGAGATTTTCCCAGTAATCCATGTCCTGCGGCGGCGTTAGCGCCAATACCCCCTGCTGCGCCAGTGTTTCGACCAGGGCGGCGCGGTCGGTGCTGGGGATTAAGGGCGGAGGAGGCTCGGGTTGTCCAGCGGGCTGTTGTGCTGGCTCGGGTCGTTCCACCGGCGATAACAGCTTATGTGCGTTGAGGATCGACTGCAGTCGCGGTAGGGCCATGGGTTTTCCTTAGCTACAGCGTCATCATTGCTATTAGCTTCTATTTAACATAAAGCCAATATAGCATAAACTAGAAAATAAGTGCCATTAATGGATGGTTTAAATTGGCCAGGGCAGGGCGATCACTCCCTTTCATTACGTAAATAAATATAATTACGTAAACTCGTTTTTTTACGCAAAAAGTACTACACTGCCCACATCATCCAGCACA
>JAZFYA010000042.1:0-4368 GCA_036443315.1 Pseudomonadales bacterium | reverse complement strand
CGACGCTGAATATATTTCATCGCCAGAACGAAGTCTCGATTATTGCCCGGTGCCTGATTGAGCATGCAGCAAATGCCCATATAGGCGCCAGTTGATACCGACCAGACGCGGACCCCATCCGCCGACTCAATCTGCTTGATGGCCTTTGGATCAAGCGACATCATCATATCGATATCCCCCGTAATCAAAGCACTGGTACGGGCGACCTTGTCCGTGATGGCATTGATTTCGATCAAATCGACGTTGGCACCCTCTCGCCAGTAGTCTTCGTTGCGCACGTGAAGTGAGGGCGCCCTTTAACTAAGCGCTTAAGCCTATGATTTACAAGGTGTTAATTTCTGAAATCTTCTCTGATACCAACACCGATACCATCATTTAGGTTGGTAACCGTGCTCCGCGCTGCACGATAAAGACTTCTTCGCCCTAAGTAAACAACTTACTGCAATAGTCGGATCAGACTGCCACAGCAGCAGATCATCTCTGCTGCTTGCGTAGTGAAAGTTAGAAATATTTCATTGTTACGCATTGTTATCAATAAGATTCGTTGACTCTATAGGTTATTGTTTTTTGCTATTTTTAGGATCACACATTGCCGAATTACAACCAATGCCCCGCTAGGATGGCATTATCCAAGCATAAATAACCATTTGTTTCAACTGCTAAGCCATTGAATTTAAAGGGATTGATTCAATATAAGATATTGATTTTAAAGGGGTGAATTTAAGGTCTTAGCCCCTCCCATGTATCATGGTTAAGTCATCGATTATAAGAGAATAAATATTCCAGGCTTACTGTTATGCCCTGTTAGCAGGGAAGACAATTATTTTAAAAAGCCAAAGCATTGTTATGCATTGTTAGCAATAAGATTCGGTTATTTGAGATATCACCAAACACATCCAGCCTACTGGCATGTACTCTCATAAAAGGGTATTAAAGCACTTTTTAAGGTGGGTACTGGCGGGATAACACCTCGGGGGCATACTTGACCATGCCTTTGGTCTTTACCCTCCCATACCCTGATAAAAAGCAGCTTTTCTGCGCATTCAGAACAATGCATTTCCCCCATAGCGGACCTACAGAATTTACAGTTCAACTACCGCTTACGGCACACTCCGGTCATTCACCTACGGTGATATACTTACTTATCGACTCCTGTTTATTGCTTTTAACCGAGATATACGGAGGAATTCGATATGGGTAATGAAACCAAATTTTCAGGCGGGTGCTTGTGTGGCACGGTTCGATACGAAGCACAACCAGACCTGTCTAGCGCGTACTATTGCCACTGTCGGGACTGCCAAATTGGAAGCGGCAGCGCATTTAAAGTTGCAGTACCAGCGCCTTCTTCAAGTTTTAAGGTTTTATCTGGGGAAACCTCAACGTACACGTATCCAGCCGATAGCGGAGACATCATCGAGAGAGTGTTTTGCCCAAGATGTGGGGCGTTCTTGTGGTGGGTTGATCCGGGTTTTTCAGGCCAGGTGGTTCTATCTGTGAGCAGCCTTGACAATCCAGAGGCTATTACTCCAATTCGCGAGGTGTGGACGAAAAGTGCTGTGTCCTGGAGCCGCATCCCGGAGGGAATCGACAAATTTCGTCAGGGTAGGTTAGACCCGAAGTAGCTGGGGGACCTAAACTCGTGTTCAAGCGTCGGGTTAACTCGGCTGTTAAAAAACTGTTTAGGATACACTCCGGAGATTACTAAGAATGAATCTCAAAAGCAGTGTCCCAAGGTAGCAGTCGTTCATTTTGCAGTCGGGAACGAGTACTGTCGGCACGTTGCAGTCATTGTGTTATCTATCCTATTCAATAACAACTGGCTCTACAGGCTTGGAAGTTTTCATTAGTTTCTGTCTGCGCATGAAAATGAATAATCCACTAGCAGCAATCACGGCTGCGCCAATCCAGGTCATTAAAACAGGTACTTCATCCCAGAGCAGAAATCCGGCGATTGCGGCGAATACCATTGCAAGGTATTCAAACGGTGCTAGCAGGCTTGCCTCGGCATAACGAAATGATATCGTCAGACACCATTGCTGAATACCGCACATTAGGCCGAATCCGGTGAGCAATATAAAATCATCTTGGTGGGGTACCAACCAACCTGTGGAAACTACCCAGAACAGGCATATTAGTGAACCAAGGCTGTTGTAATAAGTTCCGATAGCAACCGGCTTTTCGCTGCTACTGAGTTTACGCAACCAGATGGCAACCAGCGCCCCGGTAAAAGCCGATGCTACGGCCGCAACTACTCCAAAATTTAGACTAGTGCCAACAGGTCGGGCAATTAGTAATACTCCGATAAAACCGGCTACCACTGCTACCCAACGCTGCACTCCGATTTTTTCTCCTAGCAGAAATATCGCCAGTACACTGATAAAAATCGGGGCAGCATATGCAATCGCGGTGGCGTCTGCCAATGGGATTTTTGTAACCGCGAAATAAAACATACCGAGGCTCAATATACCGACGGTGCTACGAAAAAAATGATCAAAATATCGTTTCGTGGCAAGCCCGGGCAGGCCGATTGTAGATAAAAGAATAATCCAGAAAAACCCGCATGCAAATAGATATCGGAAAAGTAAAATCTCGGCTAAAGGATAATCCCGCACCACTAGCGTACGCACCCCTGCACTGATAAACACCATCAAAATGAGGTTGCCTACAAATGTTGCTATGCCTAGGGTTGGATTATTCTGATGGCCGCTGTAACTCAAAGCATTTGCCACGATAGAATTGACCCGCCCAGCAGATACTCCCGAGTATAGAATATTAACACCTTGCTACCTGTCCTAAACTAATACGCTAATTGTGACATATATCCCAAATGACTGGTTTGAGCACTTTTGAGAAGAAAACGACTTGCTTGCTCGACGGGTTGTTATAGTAAGCAGTCATCTATGAAGCGAATTGGAATGCGTGCGATCGGCACGACGCTGCTGCGTCCGACGATTCCGCAGTTACCATACGATGCTTGCAATGGATCGCCCGGAGAAACCCGTTCGATCAACACCACTTCGTGGCCGTCGCGGCGCAACCATTCAGCAGCCGAAACGCCTGTGATACCTGCACCAACAACGATCACTTTCATCTCATCTCCAAGGGTCGTCCGGCTCCGCAAGTTCAGGGTGGCTCTGCTTAGACTGGCACCAAAATAAGACTGGTTTACGATCCCAAGTTTAGCATTCAGCCCAACCATTATGAACGACCGAGTTGGGTCGGAAGTAGCCCTCGCCACTTCAATTCTGAGCGGCAGCTTTCTCGATAGCAGCCCTTTAAATTCTAGTTGCCATAGGCGACTTACGGCACTAGGGGACATTGATATAAATAAGCATGCGTGGGAATATACTGAGAACAAAGTGTGGCATATCGCAATATTCGAGTGCGTAACATAATCACGTTATATATGAAAATAGAGAAAAAATAATGGCGACAAAAAAATCTGCGAAACCCAGACCTAAACGCTCGGTAAAACCTACACCGAAGAAAGGTAAAGTGAGTCGGGTCAAGGTCCGTTCTGCTGTTCGAGTTGTGACTGGGAAACGAAAAACATCAAAGAAGAAGTGATATGGCAACGACAGCATATGCTTCATGTGTCTTCATAAATTGTCCATTCGACAGCAACTATCTTGAACTTCGCAATGCTCTTATATTCGCAATTTATGATTGCGGGTTTACACCCCGCTGCGCTCTCGAAGAAGATAATAGTGGGAATGTTCGCTTCGACAAGATTCAGCGTCTAATCGAGCAATCCAAATTCGGTATCCATGACATTTCTAGAACCGAGTTGGATCAAACAACAGGTTTACCCAGATTTAATATGCCCCTGGAGCTAGGTGTATTTTTAGGGGCTAAGCGATTCGGGAACAAAATACATACAAACAAAAATTTACTAATAGTGGATAAAGAAAAATATCGCTATCAGGCTTTTATTTCTGATATAGCAGGCCATGACATTCAAAGCCATAACAATACCCCTGCGACATTGATTACCTGTGTCAGGAATTGGTTGAATGATGCCTCAGGTCGAAAAACGATTCCAGGCGGATCCCAAATTTACACTCGATTCACGAAATTCAAGATTGATTTACCGACGATATGTGAGCAAATACCGATAGACATCGAGGAACTCACATATAACGACTATTCAGAATTCATTTCCGAGTGGCTCATTCAAGAGGGGTAGACCCTCCGATGTTCAAAATTTGATTTACCAGGATCATGTTGCTGCTAGTCCGCCAGAGTGTGACAATGTGAGTGCAAAAATTCTGGCCGACAGAGCCTATCGGCTGTCTATTGAATTTAATCAGTAGCGGGCAAAGTCGTCTATTGCCGCAAATTACGTTTAAAAGTTAATGTCGCCTTCGG
>JAZFYA010000041.1:0-22093 GCA_036443315.1 Pseudomonadales bacterium | reverse complement strand
GCCGAGTCGACGTTACAGGTAAGAGGTTTAAATCAATCGATTCAGGCGGCAGTTGGTGAACTGTCACGGCGCGGTGTCGATGACGTAATGATCGTTCACGGTGATCTGCCATTGATCTCTACTGTCGAAATTAGCCAATTGCTTCGCGTTCACCGAGCCCAGGGTTCTCCCGCCTTAACCCTCTCTCCTGATGATTGCCGTGAGGGCAGCAATTGTTTGCTGTGTACACCGGCTTCACGCTTAACCTATTGCTATGGCAGCAACAGCTTTGCCAGGCATGCTGCTCAAGCCAGTTATCATGGGATGTCGTTGCAAGTGGTGGCGTTGCCGGGTATCGGTTGTGATATTGATACGCCACAGGATCTGCTGGCCTTGTTCGAGCGTGTGGATATCCAGAGCGCATCCCATACCTATCGCTATATCACAGCGAACGATTTGGTTGGGCGTTTGAGTGAGGTGGAAACATCACATTTCACCACAGCGGACGTACAGTACAGTTGGGCAAGTTGATGACCGAGGTAAGCATGTTAAATTTCAACGCTATTTTGGCAGGTCAGCTGCCCAGTGATCACCAGGCGCTGGAACTGGCGTCTTATACAGACACCACCGCATTGATGGACGTTGCCCATCAGCTGCGTGACCAACAGTTTCGCAATCTGGTGACCTACTCCCGCAAGGTCTTTATACCACTCACACACCTGTGCCGTGATGTTTGCCATTATTGCACCTTTGCGCAGACGCCGAAAAAAGTCGAAAGCCCCTATATGACCGTCGAGCAGGTGTTGAACTCCGTGCGTGAGGCGTCGGTTATGGGATGCAAGGAGGCTTTGTTTACCCTTGGAGAAAGACCGGAGCACAGGTACAGCGCAGCGCGCAATGCCCTGGCAGAGATGGGCTTTGGCTCCACCCTGGAATACGTGGCACACGTGGCGAAAGCTGTCTTTGAGGAAACTGGTGTCTTACCCCATATCAACGCCGGTTGTATGAGCCGTGAAGACATCGATAAGCTGCGTCCAGTCTCAGCCTCTATGGGTATTATGCTGGAGTCCGCATCCATGCGTTTGTGTGAAAAGGGGATGCCGCACTATGGTTCGCCGGACAAAGATCCCGCTCGTCGCCTGGAAACCCTGCGTCTGGCAGGCGCAGCCAAGGTACCTTTTACCACGGGTATATTGATTGGTATTGGAGAAACTCGCCAGGAGCGTATTGAATCGCTATTGGCGATTCGCGCGTTGCATCAGCAGTACGGCCATATTCAGGAAGTGATTGTGCAGAATTTCCGTGCCAAGCCCGATACCAAAATGGCGGAGGCGCCGGAACCAGATTTGGAAGACTTGCTCTGGACCCTTGCCGTTACTCGCCTTATTTTCGGGTCGGCAATGAGTATTCAGGCGCCGCCGAACTTGAGTCCCGGTGTGCTGCCTAAACTTATCGATGCGGGTATTAATGACTGGGGAGGCGTCTCGCCGCTCACTCCCGACTTTGTCAATCCCGAAGCGCCCTGGCCCCAGGTGGAAAAATTGGCAAGGGAGTCGGGGCTTGCAGGCAAGACCCTGCAGGAACGTTTGACGATTTATCCGGAGTACGCGCTGGCCGGTAAACGCTGGTTGGACAAGAATCTACAGACACTCGTGTTAAAAATGCTAGATGCGGAAGGTTATCCCCGCACTGATGACTGGGTGACAGGGCAGACCAAGGATGCACCGCTACAGCAATTGCGTGACCTGGCTACTCCTGTGGATGAAAAGCGTTTGGCAGCGGATCTTTGTGCGATTGTGGTGCGTGCAAAGCAGGGTGGCCTATTATCGGAACAAGAGATCGTGCGCCTGTTCCAGGCCAGAGGACCGGAAGTGGTCTATGTCTGCCACCAGGCGGATGAGCTGCGCAGGGCTGTCAATGGCGATACCGTCCATTATGTGGTCAATCGCAATATTAACTATACCAATGTCTGCTATTTCAAGTGTCAGTTCTGTGCATTCTCCAAAGGCAAACTGAGTGAAAACCTGCGTGGTCGTCCCTATAACCTGGATCGCGAAGAAATTATGCGCCGCTCAAAAGAAGCCTGGGCGCGGGGCGGCAACGAAGTCTGCATGCAAGGGGGAATTCACCCAGAGTATACGGGTCAGACCTATCTGGATATTCTCAAGGCGATTAAAACCGTGACCCCGGCTATGCATGTCCACGCTTTTTCGCCCTTGGAGGTTTGGCAGGGAGCCAAGACGCTGGGCATTTCCATACGGGAATTTTTGACTCACTTAAAAGCGGCGGGCTTGGGTAGTTTACCGGGTACTGCGGCTGAAGTGCTGGACGACGAAGTGCGGGCAGTGATCTGTGCCGACAAGATCAATACCCAGCAGTGGCTGGAGGTCATTGAAACCGCCCACGAAGTTGGCTTGCGCACCACGGCCACCATTATGTTTGGCCATGTTGATCAGCCCAAACACTGGGCGCGTCACCTATTGCGGCTGCGCGATGTGCAGGTGCGCACAGGTGGTTTTACCGAGTTTGTGCCCCTGCCGTTTGTGGCTCAGGAGTCACCTATGTTCCTGAAGGGCAATGCCCGTATGGGACCGACATTTCGCGAAACCTTGTTGATGCACGCAGTAGCGCGATTGGCCTTGCATAACGCCATCGACAATATCCAGACCTCCTGGGTGAAGATGGGTGAGGCGGGTATCTCGGCGTGTCTCAACAGCGGCGCCAATGATCTGGGCGGCACCCTGATGAATGAAACCATTACCCGGTCCGCCGGGGCGACCCATGGTCAGGAAAAAACGCCACAAGCCATGGAGCAGCTGATTTACCGTATGGACCGCCGTCCTAAACAGCGCTCCACAACCTACGGTGAAGTCCCTGCGCAGCGGGTGCAAGCTTCTTTTGCTGCGCCAGCATTAATCGACGTGTTGAATACTCCAGTGCCGAAAAAGCACCAGGGTTGTGCTGCGAAACCGGCATTAGTGCGCTCGCAGGTGGAAGCCTATACCGCCGAGGAGTCGATCGCCACGGCAGAAAGCTAAAGCGTTTGATATGTTTTGAGCCGCTCGGCGGTCCAAACTGAGTTGTTGCTACATTTCTAGGATGATATGAGTCAATCAATTTGTAACAATAGATGTTGTTGGCGTTAACTTTTTTATTGGACATTGAGCTAGGAGGTTTGGCTATGCCTGAAGTGAACAAGGAACGACATACCCATTGTGAGCACTGCGGTATTTTTACAATAGGCGGTGACATGCCGGTCCTGGGTGTCGAGCGGGATATCACCTATTGTCCCGTAAGGGACAATATCTGGACCGCCAGCGAGGGGGTCTATAGAACTATTTTTCTCGAAGGCCGAAAGGGGGTCATCGCTTTTGATACCTTTACCACACCGGGCGCGGCGCGAGCCTACGCCGCCGCTATTGGCCGAGTGTTTACGAAAAAGCCAATACACACCATTGTCTACTCGCATGAGCATATTGATCACGCCGGTTACGCTGCCGACCTGGCGCCCAGTGCTGATATTATTGCCCATGACTACGCCAATCGAGTGATACTGGGGCGCGAGTCAGACGGACAGCTGCCCGCCACTGAGGTGTGGGGCGGTGAACGCAAGTCCTACCTCATCGACGACTGCTACTTTGAGCTGATTTACCCAGGGCCTAGCCACGGTGATGGTAACGTAGCAGCCTATTTCCCACAAAGCAAAGTACTGTTTATGGTGGATACGGTGGCCGCGGGTGTGGGTTATGTCTTTATGCCTGACTGGCACTTGACCCACTATGTGCCAGTGATGAAACGCTTCCTCAGCCTGGATTGGGATCTGTTTGTACCCGGCCACTTTTGGGTACTGAACCGTCAACAGTTTATTGAAATTCTGGACTACTGGGAGTGTATGTTCGAGTTTGGACAGCGGGCGATTATCGACGGCGTCGACCCCCACGATTGGAAAGGTATCAACCAATACACCGAAGAAAAACTGGGGCCAGACTTTCGCGAGCACTTTCGCTACTACGAATATGCTGCCATGAACTTGTCCCGTTATATGCAGGAGTTTTTGACTGGCGGCTGGGGTATTGAAGGCAACCTAAAACCCGATACATCCCCCTTATAAACAGTCGTCAGGAGAAAATTATGAGCGAAAATCGCGGAATGTTTACCCTAGATACGGCCCAGGCCTATCTGGCTGCTGAGCCGGAAATGGAAACTACTCAACTGTTTGATCGTCTATGGACGATAAGCGACGGTGTTTATCGTACGATTTTTATCGAAGGCGACAACGCTGTGATTGCTTTTGACACCTTTGGTACACCGGGCCGCGCCCGTGCATACCGCCATGCGGTAGAAGTAGCGATGCCTGGCAAATCCATCAAAACGGTGATTTATAGTCACGATCATTTGGATCACAGTGGTTTTGCTGCTGACCTGGCACCCGATGCTGAGATTATTGCCGACGAAATCTGTGCCAAGGTGATTAAACTGCGCCAGGCAGAAGGTCAGTTGCAACCCACTCGCGTGCTGACGGGTGAAAAGAATGCAATCACCGTTGACGGCGTCGAGCTGGTGTTACTGAACCCGGGGCCAACCCACGGTTCGGGTAATATTGCGGCCTATTTTGGCGATATGAAATTGTTCTTTTCATCGGATACTATCTTACCTAACGCCAACTATGGTTTGATGCCCGATTACCACCTGCGCAATTTTGTAGGCTTTATGCGCGGCTTTCTCGAATTGGAGTGGGATACCTTTGTACCCGGCCGCTACCAGGTCACTGATCGCACGCAGTTTATTAAAGGCTGCGATTTCATTGCAGCGGTGCAGGAAGCGTGTCAACGTGCTTTTGTGGAGTTTGTTCCTATTCACTCCTACGAGCCTATGCAAGGCTACGTCAGCGCCAAGCTGCAGGAACGCTTCGCAGACCTGGATGGTTTTGAGGATCATATCGGCCAGATGGCCATGCGCGTGGTGCATTACTATCTGATGGGGGGGTGGGGCCTGGAGGATACGGCTAAGCCGTCCGTAATGTTGGCGGATGAGGTTAAGTTGTAAGTAAACTCTAAAACCTAAATTTCAATCGCTTTGGGTATATCCCTGCTTAGGCGTTAGCGTTATCACTGCTTTTTAGTAAACATTATCCCCACGCAAGCGGGGGGATCTCTCGTGGAGAGGAACCATGCCAAATACTGCTATAACCCGAGAAACACAACTCAATATCCGTCAGTTCTTTCGCGCTCACAGCATAAAGGCGCTGACCCTGGGTGCAAACACCTGCATCAACAATCGCAACACGGTCACCGACGTTTTAGTTCTTTGTGTCAGCAAACAGGGTGATGATTATACGGTCGCCTTTAAACTGCAAACAGATTGTGCCGATATCTGTAAATTCTTGTTAAAGATTGAGTCTGGGCCAGAAGTTCGGCTGACTTTTACTGAAACTGCCTTGGTTTTGGAGGCTGAGGAGCGTGAAGCGCTGGTCAATCAGTTTCTAAAAAGCATTGACATCCGCGTTAAGGAAACCAAAAAAGAGCAAGAGATCCAGAGTATCAAATACCTGGGCAATGTTTTCGAGTTGAATAAGAAGACTGTGTTTAAAGTTATCAGTGACGATGGCGATGGTCACTTGGGGATTGAGCTTCTGGGGAACCCACTGTCCCAGGCGTTAAAGCTGTCTTCTCACGGGCTGCTTGACGGGCTTTATAGGGGGATAATTCGCCAGATCGAGCAATAGAGCCCATCTTTTCTCTTTATCTGTATTGTTTCATATTCGATTAGTCACTACTGAAAACGGTTACTCCATCGCCAGATGGTCAGTTCTGTGTCATGTTCGGATGCTCGTAGGTTTGCGGTTTATTTCGGGCATCGGTTGAATTATTAAACGACAATGAGAATGGCCGGTCGTATTGCCATGGCGACCGATGGTTCTATTGTAAAGGCCGATCGTGCGGGGGCCAAAATGCATCCTCTTGGCCGTATAGGGCGGGGCAAAGATGTTGCCGAAGCGATTTTGTATTTGTGTTCCGAAGCAGCGTCCTGTGTTACCGGTATCGATATTCCGGTGGATGGTGGTTATACTACCCTGGGTCCAGAACAAACCACCAGCCCCTTTGAATGGCTGGCAAGCGAATAATCCTGGATCGTTTTCCCTTGAGGCTCGACTATATCACCGATAACCACGCCAGCTATTCTGGTCGTGGAGGTTCCTTGCGGGAAGTGGACACTGCAGCACGATTGGGATAACGGCAGGCCTCATTGTCGAGTACGCTGAGAATAAATTGCTGATGCTTCCCTGTTCAAGATGCGGTAAAATTGGGATTCTAGTATCAAAATAAGTGCTTTAATTAACGTTTGAAAGGTCTTATGCCGCTCTCAACAGCCATTACAGACACTATTCTATCGGAGCAATACCTAAGTTTTCGCTCTCATGATATCGGTGAAGCCCAGGCGTTTATAGGCGATGCTTATGACAATCACAGCTTGCAGCCCCTACCGTTGGCGGGCTATGCCCAAGGGGAAAGGGGACATGATCAGGGGCAAATTAGTCTTTATTGCGCCGAACTTAACGCCGTTAGCCTGAGTGTTGTTCACTACACTGTTGACGTTTGTGTCCGAGTCGGTGAATTAACCAGTATTTACGTGTTTATGCCTCTTCAAGGGCAACTGGAAATCAGCAGCCAAGGGCAGACGTATCACTGCCAGCCTGGTGAGGCTGTGGTTTTGAATGCCGGTGTTGCCATCGAGAAAACGTTGCGCAATAACTACAAACAGTTAGTATTGAAGTTTGATCCGCAGGTGGTGACACAGCAGTTAGTAGAAATGGGTGGTGGTTATTTGGCGGCCTCACTGTGCTTTGAACCCTATTTGAACCAGACCAATCGCCAAGGCAGTTCCTGGTGGCGAACCGTCAATTATGTGGTGGAAGAACTGCGCAATATCGATCCCAGCTCGCCGCAACAAGTGATGACGCAATCGCTGGAAAGGCTGTTGATTCAAAACCTGTTGTGCAATCAGCCGCACAATCACTCGGCAACCCTGCTGGGGGCGCACAAGCCGCAACTGCGGCCATGGTACATCAAGCAGGCGGAAGAATACCTCAAGGTCAACGCCCACCAAGAGATCACCATGAGCCAGCTCGCAGAGACTATCGGCGTGAGTGATCGCAGCTTGCAGTGCGGTTTTAAAAATAATGTTGGATTATCGCCAATGCAGTACCTAAAAGAGCAGCGCTTGGTGCGCGCGTTTAAAAGACTGCAGTGCGGCCAATCCTGCGATTCAGTCACTGATGTTGCCCTGGCCTGTGGTTTTCGTCAGTTGGGGCAGTTCTCCGGTCAGTACAAGCGGCGTTTTGGCGAATCGCCTTCAGCGACACTGCGGCACGCCAAGAATCACCTTTACAAATAGGCGCTCTCGAATAAGTATTTGCGGAAATCAATAAGCCGCTGCGGTTTATTGATAGCAGTTGTATTGGGTTTCCGTACTATGTGGCGTTATTTAATATCATAATATTAAATAGAGGGAAACTCCTATGTACCCCGCACCCTTCCGTTACCACCGTCCAGGCAGTTTGCAGGAAGCTATTGGTCTTCTCGCCAAGCTGGGCGACGACGCCAAAGTGATTGCCGGCGGGCAGACGCTACTGCCCATGTTAAAAATGCGTATGGGCGATATGACCGATATGATCGATATTGGCCGTCTGCCCAACCTGAACTATATTGAGCAGCGCGGCGATTGCGTGCATATCGGTGCACTCACCACCCACGCCGAGATCGCCGCCTCTGACATTGCTGAGCAGGTGCCGCTATTAAAAGATTGCGGTGGTGGTATCGCCGATAAACAGGTGCGCAGTCTCGGCACTATCGGTGGTGCCCTGAGTGTGGCGGACCCCAGTGGCGACTGGCCTGCCGGTCTGCGCGCGCTGAATGCCCAGGTAGTTTGTAGGGGACCCAAGGGAACGCGAACTTTATCGCTGCATGAATTTATTCTCGGCGCCTATGCTACGGCGCTTGACGATGGTGAGCTGGTGACAGAAGTGGTCTTTAAACTGCCACCGAAAAATAGTGGTGGTGCCTATCTGGCCTTTAAACGTGCTGCTGCGGCCTATCCAACGGCAACCGCCGGTGTACAGCTGACCATGCGCGGTGACAGCTGTGAAGATATTCGCCTGGTACTGGGTTCAGCCGGTTCCACGGCGATTACGTCCTCTGAGGCTGAAGCGGTGTTGCGTGGCGAAACGCTGACGTCAGAAAATATTGCGAAGGCCGCAGACATTATTGTCGCTGCCTCCAGCCCGCCGGTCGATGCCCGGGGTTCCGAAGAATTCAAACGCGCCATGCTGCGTAGCCTGGTGATAGATGCGGTTGCAAGGGCAGTGGCCCGCAGTCGCGGTGAAGCTGTTACAGGAGGGCATCGTTATGCTTAGTAGTGCTGTTTCTAGTAATATTGACTCTAATAATATTGACTCTAATAATATTGAAAGTGTCACCATCGAAGTAACCGTAAACGGTCACCAATATGTGCGCAGTATAGAACCACGTTTACTGCTGGTTGAATTTATTCGCATAGAGCTGGGGTTGACGGGCACCCATATCGGTTGTGATACCAGCTACTGCGGTGCCTGCACTATTTTGTTGGATGGCAAATTGATCAAGTCTTGTACGGCGCTTGCGGTTCAAGCGGATGGTCGTGAGGTGATGACCATCGAAGGCCTCGAAGGAGAGGACGGTTTGCATCCCCTGCAGACGGCTTTTTCTGAGCACCATGGTTTGCAGTGCGGTTATTGTACACCGGGCATGTTGATGGCCTCTTACAGTTTGCTAGAGGAAAACCCCAACCCCAGTCGCGATGAAATCTGCAAGGGCATCGCCGGCAATGTTTGCCGTTGTACGGGTTACAAGAATATTGTGAAAGCGGTGGATGCTGCGGCAAAAGAGCTTGCCGTTAATGTCGGCTTGGCTGCAAATAAAGGGGGGGCCTAATCCATGGAAATGTCATTTAACGGCGAATTCGAAGTTGCTATTCCCAGAGCGGATACCTTTGAACTGTTAGTCGATCCACAAAAGTTTATTCCGGTTTTGCCCACTTATCACAGCATGGCCATGAAAGAGGGCGATGCCAACACTGCAATTGTGAAAGTCAAAGTCGGTATTGGCAAGGTACACGGGATTGCCACCACTGAGATGACCTTGCAGGAAAGAGAAGCGCCTGTGCGCGCCAGTTACGTGGGTAAAGGCAAGGTAATGGGTGGGGCTTACAATATGATTACCACCTTCGAGCTGCAGGAGACCTCCAGCGGTGGCACCTTGGTGAAATGGGAGGGGACCACGCAAATTTTTGGTAAGATTTTGTCCCTGGCTGGCGGCGGTATGCGTGGCTATGCGGAAAAAGAAATCACCAAAATAATCGATAGTTTGCAGGGTGCCTTAAGCAGTAAGGAACATTTTGAAGCGGTTTCTGCTGCGGCTCTGGCACAACCCGCCGAGAGCTTCCTGGCATCCCTTATCAATTATATTAAACAGTTGTTTGGCACACCTAAAGAGTCTGAAGAGCCCAAAGTGGAACGATCCGCGACGGCTGCAGTGAGTCAAGCGGCCGGCAGTCAAGTAGCATCGAAAAAAGTATCCAAAGATCCGCTGATTCCTTATAAGCCCATGCCACAAAGTATTGAAGTCGATGGCGATCAGAATAAACAGTGGGTGGGTCAGCGTTTGCGCCGCAAAGAAGATGTACGCCTGGTGCGTGGTCACGGGCTGTTCGTGGATGATGAGCAGGCGGTTGATATGTTGCATATGGGCTTTGTGCGTTCTCCCTATCCCCACGCCACGATTGTCTCCATCGATGTGAGTGCAGCCGAGGCCTTGCCCGGTGTGGTGTGTACGCTTACCGGCAAGCAAGTAGCGGAGCAAACGCAACCTTTTATGCAGATGGGTGCGGCGCCTGGGGCGAATCTGATCGATTACGGTATCGCCACGGATCGAGTGCGTTATCAAGGCGAGCCAGTGGTGATGATTGTCGCCGAGTCCGCCCGCGAGATTGAGGACGCTGCGGAACTGATTGAGGTGGAATACGATCTTCTTCCAGCCAATGTACTGTCCGAGGACGCACTGGCAGACAAGCATATTCTCCACGACGAAGTGGGTTCCAATCTGATCTTTAACGATGTGTGGGATCACGGCGACACTGATGCGGCTTTTTCCGCAGCGGCCCATGTGGTGAAAATCGGACGACTGCATTTTCACCGTTTCTCCAGTACGCCTATCGAAACGGCTGGCGCTGTGGTCAAGTGGTCGCTTCAGGGTGATATCGATATCTCCTGTAATATCGGCCTGCCGGCGATTGCGGCACAGATGATAGCGCCTTTCCTTGGCGTGAGTACCGAACAGATTCGTATGCGTTCCCATGACATTGGTGGTAATTTCGGTATCAAGACAGTGATTTATCCGTTTGTGGGGCTGACGGCACTGGCTTCGCGTATCGTCGGTGGGCGCAGCGTCAAGTGGATAGAAACGCGCAGTGAAAACCTTGCCTCCTTCCACGGCGGGGAACGCACCTTTATGGACACCGAAGTGGCGTTGGATAGTCAGGGTGTGATCACCGCTGTGCGCTCGCGCCACCTGGATGACTGTGGGGCCTATACCCGTTATGAGCCCCTGGGTTGCTCCATTTGGTCACAGGTGTATTGCGCCATGTACAAGCTGCGCAATCTGCATATCGACTTTAGTCAGGTGGTGTCCAACAAGCCACCCTGCACGCCAAATCGCGGTTATTCTCGTTTGCAGCACCTGTGGTTTATGGAGAGGGTACTGGATATCTGCGCTCATGAGCTGGGTATTCCCGCCGATGAGATGCGCCTGCGCAACTATATTCAGCCAGACCAATTTCCTTATACCACCCCCAACGGCAATATTTACGACTCCGGTGATTATCCGCAGATGTTGGCAAAGGCCCTGGACATGCTCGACTATCAGGGTTGGAAACAAAAGCAGTCGGAGGCCCGTAAAGACGGTCGTCTGATCGGTATCGGTATTGGTTCTACAATAGATTCAGGCACCAATAACTTCGGGCAATCCGTCTACATCAATCCAGACTCGGTGTTCTCGGGCAACAATGAAACGGCTCGTATCAAGATCGAACTCGACGGCTCGGTGGTGGTTATGCTGGGCTCCGTGCCTCAAGGGCAAGGCCATGAAACCGTCACTGCCCAAGTGGTGGCGGACGAGCTCAATATTGGCCCGGATATGGTCAAAGTGCGCAGCGGTTTTGACTCCCATTGGAACACCTATGCCGGCCTATCGGGCACTATCGCCAGCCAGTTTGTGGTGACAGGTCTGTCTGCCGTCAAAGGCGCGGCGGACAAGCTGAAAACGGAGCTGTCCCGCCTTGCCGCTTTTGCCCTGGAAGCCAGCGAGGAGGAGCTGGAATATGGTGTCGGTGAAATGGGACCCGAGCTGCGAGTGAAAGGTCAACCGGAGCGTGCGATTAACTACTGGATGCTCGCCAACCTGGCCAATTCCAATACCGCCACCACACCGCAAGCGTTGCACGATATCGACCTCAACGTCAAATACGTGTACCGACCGCCATTCGAGCCCATGGACGCCAAGCGCAAGTGCGGCAATCAGACATTGACCTACGCCGCTCAGATCCATGTGGCGGTAGTGGAAGTTGATCGTGATACCTGTCAACCCAAAATACTCGATTACGTGGTAGTGGACGATTGCGGCGTGGCTATCAATCCGAAAATTGTGGCGGGCCAGGTGCATGGTGCCACCTGTCATGGTATCGGAGCGGCCATGCAGGAGGCTTTCCAGTTCGATAAAGGCGGCAATATGATCACCGCTACGTTTACCGACTATGCGCCTATGACCTCCATGAATATGCCGGAGATCAACTGTGCGGCGATCGAAACCCCATCGCCGTTTAGCTATAACGGCGCCAAGGGTTGTGGCGAAGGGGGTGGCGCGCCTTTACACACACTATCGGCGGCAGTGCAGGATGCGCTTTTTAGCGAGGGGGTGATTGTTACTGAGTCTCATAACTCACCATCGATATTAATGGAGGCTGTCAGGCAACCCAATCGAGAGAGCCTTGTTGTGGTGGAAAGTGCAGTGGAATTAGGCACTGTATAAAAAAATTCGTAAAAAACAATTATTGTGCCAGACTAAGGCAAACGTTCTCTTTAGGGAGGGAGGACGCGGAGTTGTTGTCCTGACATATCATATTAGAAAAAGTTGATCTTGTTGGGTTTGCTGTCTAGTGTTTGCATTATTGAAATATGCTTGCTTGTGGCTCGTCGTATTGTCATTCAATAATATCTCTCATTAAAAAATCAATCTTGATTTAGGGTGATTGAAGTAAAGACAAACCTGGGTGTCTAGGATGTTTTTATTGAGTTCTTTCTATAACAATAGGGTATATATCATGAAAAAAGTGGACAGGCATATTAGAGCAGTCATTGTTTATTTTCTGATGTTTTTTGCTAGCTTCATATTCTCTCAAGGAGTGGTAGCTGCAAATGATCAAGTGTTGGAAGAGATAATCGTTAGCGCAAGAAAGACAGAAGAATCCTTGCAGGATATACCATTGTCAATTTCGGCCTTTACCGGGGATGATCTGAAATATCGAGGGGCAAAAAATATTAGCTATATCGCCGATTTTTCGCCCAACCTTACCTATCAAAATAACCCCAGCTTTAGTGGTTCCAGCAACTCTGCAGCTGTCTATATTCGTGGCGTTGGCCAAAAAGAGTTTCTTCCTACCACTGAGCCAGGCGTAGGTATCTACATGGATGGTGTTTACATTGCCCGGTCGGTGGGTGGAATCTTGGACTTGGTTGATATTGAACGTGTTGAAATATTACGCGGTCCGCAAGGTACTCTGTTTGGACGCAACACCATCGGAGGTGCTATCAGTTTAACGACAAAAAAACCGTCCACCGAATTCAGCGGCTCTATTGAAGCAAAAGCGGGGAATAATAGTCGCCAGGATATAAAAGGAATAGTGAACCTTCCCATCACCGATAATCTGTTATCAAGTATTAGTTTGGCGTCATTTAACCAGGACGGGCATGTTACCCGTCAAGATGGTATCGACCTGGGTGACGATGATACCATGGTGGGCAGGATAGCCGTGACATGGCAGGCTAGTGACGATATCGTCGTAGACTTTTCAGTTGATAAAACCCGTGATCGGGAAAACGGACCGGCAATGACACTTATTGGTATCATCCCTGCTGCGGCGGGCGGTTTTACCCCTGAACTTGCCAATATTCATAACGCTCGAGAAACTTTTAGTCAAACTTCAATTCCTAATCCTGCACTCTTCCCTTCTCCACCTTTTCCTATACCTGCACCTTGTGCAATAGGTGGAGTGACACTTGCTCCGCCGGATGTGCCAGTAGATCTCTCTTTCATTAACAATTGTTATGACAATACCTACGTTCAAGGAAAAAGTTTTAATGCTGGAACCGCACCAGCCTTTTCTGATGCCGATTTGGAATCTGCCACACTGCGTGTTGAGTGGATTGTGAATGACTGGTTGGAAATCCGCTCCATTACCGGGTATCGCGATTTAGATAGTGAGTTTTTTCGAGATGGTGATCACTCGCCAGCGACCATCTCGCAGTTTTTTGACTCCCTTGAACAAGACCAGATTTCGCAAGAATTTCAATTTTTAGGTACTATGCTTGACGACGAGTTGAGATGGATTGTGGGCCTTTATTATTTCGAAGAAGATGGAGACAATATCAATTTATTGGATTTTGGAGTTAGTCAATTCCGTAGCGGTGGTAAATTTAACAATAGCACTGAAGCGGTATTTGGTCAGGCTACCTGGGATATTGATGAGCAGTGGAGCCTTACACTGGGTTTGCGTTATACTAACGAAACCAAGGATTTTTTGCCTGATCAACAAATAATCACCAACGAACTTGTTGGCACAGCTTATAATACTGCTGCTATTGCAGACCAGTTAGCCAAGGGCAACACTGTTGCCGCCGAGCTACTGGAGGCATTTGAATCTCCCTTCTTAGCGGTTGATGCACGAATTCTGCCTTTTGTAAAAAAAGAAGTGTCCATTGAAGAGGTAACCCCCATGGTCAATCTCTCTTACCGGTGGACAGATAGCATATTAACCTATGTAAGTTACTCTGAAGGATTTAAATCGGGTGGTTTCTCGCAACGGGTTTTCCCTCCCATTACTGTTGATTTTCCGGTGGACTTGGTTCCCGACCCGCCACTCATTGATTTAATCCCAACCTTTGAACCCGAATTTGTTGAAGTTTATGAAGCGGGTATTAAATATATCTCGGATGACTACCGTTACCGGGTAAATGCAGCGATATTTTATACCGATTATGCAGATATGCAGATTCAAGTATTCGAAAGTGTGGCGCCGGTTACGAAAAATGCCGGTAGCGCATCCATTGAAGGCGCTGAACTTGAAGCGCAGGCGCTGGTTGGCGATGACTGGGCAGTAGAATTTGTCGTCGGTTATCTGAATGCGGGTTATGACGAAATTGACCCCGTAGCAACATTAGTGGATAAAGGTAATAGCTTGGAACGAATTTCCGAATGGACATCGAGTCTAGCCGTAACCCATAACTATTCTATTGATCAGGCTGGCAGAATTGAATCCAGGGTTGAGACTACATACCACAGCAAGATGTATCACGAGACTATGAATATAGAGGCGATTGCGCAAGGCGATTACGCATTGGTTAATGCGAATATCGCATGGATCAGCGCCGATGACGTTTGGCGAGTCACTGCCGGTGGCAGTAATCTGGGGAATGAGGATTATTTGATTTCAGGTGTCGCTGGCGATGCGTTTCAATCCCTTGAAGGATCATTCGACCGTGGTAGACAATGGTACCTGTCAGTACTGTATGAAATGTATTAGTAGTGATACCAGCTCACTAAGGGTATAGGCGTTTTATAATCACGCCCACAGCTGAGATAAACCTAGAGGGAGCCCGAACTCTGAATAAGCCTATTGCATCACTGGCTTATTACAGATGAGTTCGGGTTCCGCGTTACCCGTCACGCAACGCTCGTCCCCAGCCTTTTCTTGACTATATACCTAAATTTCAATCGCTTTGGGTATAGTGAATCCCAGTGCCGACCCAGGCGCTTTCGTGGTTTTTCATGTTCTTACACATCCATTAGGCAACATTTTGGGTATTTCCGATGCGCACTAATAGATTATTTCGCGCCACCGCGGTTTCTAAGTTAAACCGTTGTTGATCTATCCTTATTAGTTAGAGGTTGGTGTGCCAGTATTTCGCTTAAAGCAGGATGGTTACCTATTTGGCCGCAACATTGAAAGACATCACCCAACATGACTAAAAAGGCTAAATACGAAAACGCAGTAAAAAAACCACCCTGTAAACAGTGTACTCGCCTTCGCTGGTTACTCACGTTATTAATGTTAGCGACAATGTCAGTCATCCTTTATCTAGATCAGTTTGCCAAGTGAGCGACTACCTTGCGGCCATTGATTTAATAATCGACGACCATTAGTATTGGGCCACACCGTCAGTACTCTGATTACACCAGTAGTGTTTGTAGCGGGTCCTTTTATCCTGGCGTCACAAATAACAGGGGCGTCCATTGAGTAGCCAGCATTTTATTCGCCGAGATAATTGTCCAGGTTGCAGGTCAACTCGGTTCAATCACATCTATCAGAAACCCTATACAGAGCCCCCCATTAGCGATTACCTGAGTGCGTTTTATTCGCCACAAGGAGGAGTGGATTTTAATTATTTGCAAGGTGCAGATTATCATTTGTCAGCTTGCCAAGATTGCACAATGATTTTTCAACGCGAAGTGCCCGGTGATCATCTGATGGAAGTACTCTATGAAGAGTGGATTGATCCAAAAAAAGTGTTTCTTGAACATCAGCGGACGGATAGGTTAAAGAAATATACTCATTACGCGGAAGAAATTGCTACGATGATTGCTTTTTTTAAGGCCGTGCCCTCGTCGCTGAAGTTTTTGGACTTTGGTATGGGTTGGGGGAGTTGGGCTCAAATGGCAAAGGCTCTGGGTTGCAATGCCTATGGAACTGAGTTGTCACAGCAAAGAATAGATTACGCTATGGCGAATGGTGTGAAAATAATGACATGGGATGATATCCCTGCGGGCAATTTCGATTTTATTAATACAGAGCAGGTTTTTGAACATCTTTCGGCTCCACTGGAAACGTTGCTCCATCTAAAACAAGGTTTGAACAAAAATGGGATCTTGAAAATTAGTGTCCCCACAGTGAAAGATATTGATCGAAGACTAGAGCTAATGGATTGGAAAGCGGAGCGAAAATCAAAAAACTCATTAAATGGCCTGGCGCCCATGGAGCATATCAATTATTTCAAAACAAACTCGTTAATTAAAATGGCTGACATAGCGGGTATGGCAGCGATAGAAATCCCCAGCAAACATCATCATATGTTCACCCCTCGTGGTAAAGGGCTTGGTCATATTTTCAAGGAAACATTCTTTCCTAAGAAAAGAAACAAGAACTATATGTTTTTTCGGGTTAAGTGATGAATTGTACTTACTTAAGGCTATAACTGAGGAGCTTTGAACCCGCTGTTCGCAATGCAAGGCCCACTATCGATTGAAACCCCACGCCCTTTAGCGGGCCTTGCATTGCGAACAGCTACTCCGGTGGTACTCGGATACTGCACAGTCTAGCCACCCTCGGTAGTCACTACCCTCATAAGGGCGTGGGGTTCCAACCGAGTGAGGGTAGTGACTACCGAGGGTGGCGGCGGGATACTACGTGGGTTAAATCAAAGACTTGGTTCCGCATCTGATCCCATATCTCGCTCCTGATCTAACATCGCAATCAACGGCGAGCATCTAGCGAGTCCGATTGCATTGCTTTGTTATGCATTGATCGTCTATCAACAACCATTCTACCCGAATGCTCTTGACGCGCTTTTAAATCATTAATTATTTCACCAAGATCATGGTGGTGGCGCTCGACATAAGCCTCGCGATTTTTCCATAGCTCGCTAATAATTTCATCTTTATACATAATCAGAATCCTCAGATAATAATTCAAGCGGAGTACAAATTTCTGGGCAAACATACCCGGCTTTTTCACAAAGCTTACGAATAATAGGTTTTGCGCTAGCATTGTTGATATGCCGACAATTCCACGTAAGCAAGTAATTAATACGTTGAATTGCAGCTATTGCTATATGTAGCGCATCGGCCTCAGAGGCGCGTGGAATACCCCCTCCAGCCATTAAAGCAGTTGCCAAATCACTCATTTCTTGGTCAATAGCTAATTCAGCAATATTTTCTAGTGATTTAAGCCTACGCCTAGCTGCCTCAGGATGGCCCTCTGATGCTTCCGTAATGACTAGCTCAGAAATGAAGAGATCGTATTTTTTTCTTTCTTCATCCCACCATTGATAAGTGATTTGCTGCCAAGCAGCGGCTCTGACATCAGAACTAGGGCGAGCTGTCAAATAACTAGGAATGGAAGTTTCGATATAGATACTTTTCATTCTTTAATAATGCCCTATCTTTGACCATTCCACTGAATGTTTAGTCTTAGATTATGCTGTGCCCTTGTATGAGCACAGCAGTTTTGGTTACATCGACTATAACTCAGATGTCTTAATTTCGGAAGGGAGCAGGGATGATGAGCAGGAGACCACGGAAGAGACTTTGTTCTTTGCTTTAACTGCTGTGGGATTTAAGTAGGTTGTTCGATTGGCTGAAAAGGAGTATATAATCCTATTAAATAGTGCCCGCCCGAAAACGCCACAACATATTGAAATTTAATAATTATTTAGCTACCAACAGCAGCAAAGTAGGTTATCATTTTAAACGTTGATAACCATAAATGCCGAGAAATAGGCAAGGCTGTGTGGTACAGGCACTGCTGTTATCACTTTGGGTATATTAGTATTGATTTTTTTATCGGCACAGTTTTTTAACCCGTTATTGAGCTAGATTCTTTGGACGATTTTGATAGCTATCTTGCCGCAATATCCTTGCAACTGGCTGCCGCTCGTGAGACTGGTCAGAGGCGTATGCTTGTATTAGCAGGTGATCGTGAATGGGGCAATAATGTCGTCCAACACGTTATGGATCAAAAATATTTTCAAAAAAGTCTATGGGTATCAGATCAAAAACTGTCAGATCAAGGGCTGGAACAGTACGGGTGTATTGAGCGACAACAGGCTAGACAGTTGTTGGGCCAAGACGTTGATTGTTTGATTTACGATACCTGGGCAGGTCTTGATCCCGATGTTTTAGCGGTGGTGTGTGGTGCAATACAGGGTGGTGGATTGCTGGTGTTGCTGACCCCGCTGTTCGAACAGTGGGCAGCCTATGCTGATCCTGATTATCAGCGCATGCTTGTTTATCCCTTCAAGATTGAACAAATAGCAGGGCGTTTTATCAAGCTGTTCCAGCAAAGTATTTTAAACGCCCGGGATTTACTGCTAATTGAACAGGATGAACTCATTGCTTCTGATACTCTATTGTCTGAGAATATAGTGTCTGGTTTAAGCACGGCCGAACCCAGCCAGAAAACCTTTGCCTCTATGGTTACTGAGCTTACTGGCGTTGCTGGCCATCAATATTGTCTTAGCGAGGATCAGGCTGACGCCGTAGCGGGGATTGTCAAAGTACTTAAAGGCCATCGTCGCCGTCCATTAGTAATGACCTCTGATCGAGGTAGAGGTAAGTCTTCAGCGTTGGGGATTGCCAGCGCTGAGATTATGCAAAGCGGGATTTATACCATTGTGATGACTGCGCCACGATTAGAATCGGTGCGGTCGGTATTTGAGCACGCCACAAAAGTATTGCAGTGTGCAAGCACAAAAAGTTCTGTCTTGCAATTTGGGGATTCGACGTTGCGTTTTATTGCCCCTGACGAATTACTGCGTGCCAGGCCTGATGCGGATTTAGTGCTGGTGGATGAAGCGGCAGCTATTCCTGCCCCACTATTAGAACAGTATTTAAAGCGTTATAGCCGCATTGTTTTTTCTACAACTGTCCACGGTTATGAAGGCACTGGTCGTGGTTTTGATCTTCGATTTAGACGCATACTGGATACAATAACACCGCAGTGGAAAACGCTACAATTATCAACGCCCATTCGCTGGGCCGCTAATGATCCGGTAGAGCGTTGGTTGTTTGATGCCCTATTGCTGGATGCTAAAGCTGCCGACGATAAATCGCTCGCACAGGCAACGGCCAGCCATTGTGTGACTGAAAAACTGGATCGCGACCCGTTGTTGGCGGATGAGCAATCCCTTGGCCAGTTATTTGGCCTGTTGGTATTGGCCCATTACCAAACTACCCCTACAGACTTACGCAACTTGTTAGATGGCCCTAATATTTCTGTGTGGGTTAGTCGTTTTCAGGGGGCTATTGTTGCTGCTGCACTAGTAGCGGAAGAGGGCGCATTCGATACGGCATTATCCACCGCTGTTTGGAAGGGGGAGCGCCGTCCCCGTGGCCATTTACTTCCGCAAACTTTATCAGCCCATAGTGGGCTGCAACAGGCACCGGAATTGTCTTATCAGCGCATTATGCGTATTGCTGTACACCCTGCAGTGCAACGACGTGGGCTAGGGTTGCATTTAATGACGGCTATTATCGAACAGGCCCAGAAGGATCAATGCGATTTTATCGGCTCCAGTTTTGCCGCCACCGCTGATGTATTGCGCTTTTGGCGAGGTCTTCACTGTGTGCCAGTACGTTTAGGTGTTAGTCGTGACGCCAGCAGTGGTTGCTTTTCCGCGGTGGTACTGTCGTCCTTGTCCCATCAAGGGGATGCTTTACTGGATACAGCAAGGCAGCGGTTTAACGAACAATTTCCCCGTGAGTTGGCGAATCTTTATCAACATCTGGAGCCAGAGCTGGTGGCGGAATTGTTACGGGACACCGCTGCAGAATCTGTTCAGTTACTGAATCAACAGGATTGGTTGGATATTGAAGCTTTTGCCAAGGGTTATCGGCAATATGAAATGTGTTTATTACCTTTATGGAAGTTAGTCTGTATGGGTTTTTCCAAACAACAGTGTGTAGAAAACCTCTCGGCTTCTCAACACTCTTTATTGATTATGCGCGTGTTACAGAATCAGCCCATTAAAACGGTGGCAGATGCTTTAGGTCTGACGGGTAAAAAACAGTTACTGGTGGCAATGCGGGAAGCGATTAAAATTATTCAATCCCTCGCTATTCATTGAATGCTATCTTGGGATTTATTCTCGCATTAGGTTGGAGCCCGACCTATGCTGGACTTTTTGCTTCTGTCGGCCAAATCGTTAACTTAGACGCGGTAAATACCAATAATCAGCCATCAATAAAGGCCAACGAATGAGTGGTTTGACCGCATCACCTGAAGACTTTCGACAGCTTTTTCTCGACGACACTCCATTGCTTGATGTTCGAGCAGAAGCGGAATTTGAAAAAGGGGCTTTTCCCACCTGCATTTGCGGGGATTATCAGCAGGTGCTGCAGTGGGCTAAAAATAAATTTTGATAAACAGTTTTTCATTCTTACTATTGACCAAGCTGGAAATGAAGTTCTCGCAAAAAGTTTTGCAGTCGTGCGCTGTTTTCCGGTCCCATGCGCCACAGTAGTTTGTCAATATCAGTGGCTAGCTCGAACGATTCGTCACGATAGCGATACAAAACACTGGGGCGGGTTAAGGCGGGATTATCACTGAGAGGCTTGGCGGCTAGTACATGGTTAATGGCTTGCTGAAGGCGTTGGTTGAAGGTATCTGGTTTGCCCTGCTCGCGGTAGGCTTTTTCTAATAGCGGCGACCACTGGCGATAGTATTGAACCAGCTGACTGGGTTTGATGCTAGTTAGTGTAGAAATAATGGCGTTCATACGTGGATGGTTATCTGCTGCGGCCACCGTATCCAGGCCCTGCTGTTCAACAACAAATTTATCCATTGGATAATCAACGGGGCGATAGCGCTTAGGTAATTTACCGTCGGCCATTAAATCGATTGCCAACACCCATTTGCGAATTTGTTGCTCGGGTATCAACCACTGTATCAGTGCTGGTGCAAAGTCTGCTACGGCTAACAGGACCTGGGTATCACTGTCTTCCAGTGATGGCGGTGGGGGAAGAATAGCGGGTTCATTTAACGGTTTTTCAGCGATTGGTAGTGGTTTTGGGGGCGCCGAATGTTCAGGCTCAGCGGATTCTGGGCTTGGTGTTTCACGAACAATCTGTGTTGTCTGAAGTGGTGCTGATTCTTCGAGAATTTTAGATGAGGGCGCAGGCACAATAATATATTTAACAATAAAGATCAGCGCTATGATAGCCATAACGGTAATGACCGCAGGAATAATTTTGTCTTGCATCTGAGGATGCCTCATTTCTGTTATTGGCGTTATAGTGTTGAGTATTCGGATCTGTACTCAGATATTCGGTAGTCAGTGTAACAAAAAGCAGCTAAAAAACCTCTGAATAAGTGTTATCTGAGCCGAATAGCACTGACTTAAGGACAGCGCTGTTAACGGCTTGTGATGGTAGTATCCCGCCGCCACCCTCGGTAGTCTAACCCCTCACTTGGTTGGAACCCCACGCCCTGGTGAGGGGTTAGACTACCGAGGGTGGCTAGACTGTGCAGTATCTAGGCGCTGCCGGAGTAGCTGTTCGCAATGCAAGGCCCGCTACAGGGCGTGGGGTTTCAGGGTTCCAACCAATAATGGGCGATAGTGGGCCTTGCATTGCGAACAGCGGGTTCAAAGCGCCTCAGTGATAGCCTTAAGTAAGTACCATTCTTTTCTGAGCCAACATTTTTTGTCACCTTGAGCATAGCTGAAAGGCGACAAAAAATGTCGGCTCAGGATGACAAGCCCGACTTATTCCGGCAAATTAACGCGCGTGCTGGCGCGCGTGCTGGAATGAAAGCCTATTTGAAAGTATCACTTAAAGGTATCACCCTGTAGGCTTAACGTAGGTCAGTTATAATCCTAGAAAAAGCAGTTGAATCTACTGCGGACGCCTAATGCATTGAATCTAGAACTTTTTTTGAAAATTTTGACCTCACCGTATGGGTGATACTGCTTTCGACCAAAATTTTCAAAAAAAGCTCTACCTTCAACACCTTAGACGCCCTCGCTACGATTCAA